>CBJLQC010000009.1:0-15394 GCA_966424955.1 uncultured bacterium
TCACCGCGTCGGCCAGCTCCTGCGGATCGAGCTGCCAGGCATTTTCCTCGCGCAGCCAGACCTCGCGCACGGTGATCGCGAAGTTGCGGGCCAGCCCGTGCGCCTGCATGTAGGTCGGCACGATGATGATGATCTCGCTGCCCGGCGGCGCCAGCTGCCACAACGCAATGAAGTTTGCTTCCGCGCTGCCGTTGGTCACGACGATCGAATCGGGTGTGCAGGTCGGATAGAGCCGGGCGATGTGCGAACGCAGCAGCTCGCTGCCGTTGGATTGCCCGTAGCCGAGCAGGGTGTCCTCCAGCGTTTCATGGCCGCCGAGGGCGGCCAGCTCGCGCATGGTGAGCGGGTGCACGCCGCTTTCCGACAGGTTGAACTCTACCCGGTTCTCGTGGATCGATTGCCAGCGCTCCATCGAGAATGGAAGAAACTCGTTTTTCTGCATGGTGCTCTTTGGTCGCCCTCGACGCAGTTTGCCCCGGCGGATAGTATAGCCGCGGGTTAATGTTGAGGAGAGGAAATGACAGTAACGATTCCGGACGATCTGGCCGAGCCGAAAGGCGGCCGCATCGTCCTTGCGGTTATGGATGGTTTGGGCGGTCTCCCGGATTTGACCACCGGGAAGACCGAGTTGGAGACAGCGGCCACGCCCAACCTCGATCGGCTGGCCGCCGGCGCGGCGATCGGGCTGCATCAACCGGTAGCGCCCGGCGTCACGCCGGGCAGCGGGCCCGGGCATCTCGCTTTGTTCGGCTACGATCCCCTGCGTTGGAATATTGGCCGTGGTGTGTTGAGCGCATTGGGTGTGGGCTTCGAGCTGCAGCAAGGCGATCTGGCGACGCGCCTGAATTTCGCCAGCGTCGATGCCCAGGGTAACGTCACCGACCGGCGCGCCGGACGGCCGAGCGACGAAGAAAACCGGCGGTTGGTCGCCAAGCTGCGCGAGCGGGTGGCTGCGCCCGCCGGCACGCAACTGTTCTTCGAATCGGAGAAAGAGCACCGTGCCGTGCTGATCCTGCGCGGCCAGGGACTGCGCGCCGATCTCGAGGATACCGATCCGCAGGTCACGGGCGTGCCCCCTGTACCGGTGCAACCGACGAGCGCGGCGGCGAAAGCGACCGCCGAGTTGATGCAGTCGGTGCTCGATGCAGGTCGCGACGCCCTGCGCGATGAGCCAATCGCCAATGCCCTGCTGGCCCGCGGTTTTGCCACCTATGAGAACTACCCGACGGTACAGCAGCGTTTCAAACTGAAGTGTCTCGCCCTCGCCAAGTATCCCATGTATCGCGGCGTCGCGCGGCTGGTCGGTATGACCGCTCAACATACGCCCGCCAGCGATGAGCAAAGCGTGGAGCTGCTGACGCAGCATTTCCAGGAATACGATTTTCACTTCATTCACTTCAAGGCGGTCGACTCGCGCGGCGAAGACGGAGACTTCGCCGCGAAGGTCAAGGCCATCGAGGCGGTGGACCCGCTCATCGGGCGCATCGCTGCGCTCGAGCCGGATGTGCTGATCGTTACCGGCGACCATTCGACGCCTTCGCGCGTCAAGGCGCACTCATGGCATCCCGTGCCCGTCCTGATCAAGTCACCATGGACGCGTCCGAACACCGGGCAGACTTTCGGCGAGCGGCCGTGTGCGGCCGGCGAGCTGGGCATCTTTTCGACGGCGCATCTCATGTCGCTCGCGCTGGCGCATGCCGGACGGCTGGGCAAGTTCGGAGCGTAGATGGCCGACGTCGCGGAGATCCTGAATCATGCGCTGCAGCTGGGCGAGGAAGAGCGCTGGAGCGAGATGGCGGAAGCGCTCAATACCGCCCTGCGCGAGGTGCCGGACGATCCGTACGTGTTGTGCTGGCTGGGCGTCGCCGAGCGCGAGCTGGGCCGTGATGGCGTGGCATATGAATATTTCAAGCGCGCATGGGAGGAGAATCCCCTCGATCCCGAGCTCCTCGCCATGGTGGGCGCCGGGCTGGCCGCGTTCGACGATCCCGAAGCCGAGGCGGCGTTGCGCGCGGCCGCGCTGACCGGGCCCGATGTGCCGAGCGCGCGGCTTCAATACGGCGCGTACCTCGCGCGCAACGGGATGTTCGAGCAGGCGCTCACCAATCTGCGGGCAGCTGCCGAGCTGGACGCGGAAGATCCCACCGTGCATGGTGAGCTCGGCATCACGCACGCATTGATGCGGGACTTCCGCGGCGCGGCTGCCGCCATGGAGACCGCGCTCGAGCTGGCGCCCGACGACTCGTGGACGCGCGTGCTCCTCGGCCTGGTGCAGCTCGAGAACGATGAGCTGGAAGCGGGGGCGGAACAGCTGGTGCGCGCGGCCGAAGAGCGCGCCGAGGATGCCGAGGCGCAGGTGTTGGCCGCGCTGGCGGCGGCCGCGGCAGGCTGGGCGGATGCCGCGCAGCAGATCATCGCACGCGTCGAGTACGCCGCGGAAAGCTACGATGAGGAAATGCTCGACGAAGCACGCGATCGTATCGATGAGAGCGACACGGCCGCGCTCGAGTTTCTCAGCGAAACCGTTGCGCCGGTCGCGCTGCGCGAACGGTTGACGCAGCCGCTCTGAATGCGCGCAGCCCATTCGCGGTTGTGGCTGGCGCTCTTCGCCTGGCTCGTGGTCGGTGCCTTCGCCATCTGGGCGGCCACTATCGCCCTCATCCTTTACGCCGGCGCGCGTCCCGTCATCAAGCAGGCCGACGCCATCCTCGTGTTGGGCGCCGCGCAATACAACGGCCGCCCGTCACCCGTCTTTCAGGCGCGGCTCGATCACGCCATTGGGCTGTTCCACAAGGGCCTGGCCACACAAATGGTGTTTACCGGCGGTGTCGGCGCGGGTGATACCGTGAGCGAGGGAGAAGTTGCGCGGCGCTATGCCATCAAGCACGATGTGCCGGCCCATGCCATCATGGTCGAGCGCGAAGGCGTGACCTCCGCGGAATCGGTAGGCGCCGCGGCGGCGCTCATGCGCGCGAAGGGACTGCGCAGCGCGCTCGTGGTTAGCGACTCTTACCATATGCTGCGTCTCGAGCTGCTCGCCCGCCGGGCCGGCATTCGGCCGTACCGCGCACCGGCCGCGAGTCCCATCGATCGCGCGCGCCGGCAACGCGTGCGCTACATCCTGCGCGAAAGCGTACTCTTTCCGGCCACCGCACTCCTGGGCGGCAAGTAATGGAAGTCAACGTCCCGTACCGCAGCACCCGTCTCTCCAACGGCCTGAACGTTCTCGTACACGAGGACAGCGGCGCGCCCGTGGTGAGCGTCAACATCTGGTATTTCGTCGGCTCCAAGGACGAACGGCCGGGCCGCACCGGGTTCGCGCATCTATTCGAGCACTTGATGTTCGAAGGCTCGCAGAACGTGCGGAAAGGTCAGTTCGATGAGCTGCTGGAGGATGTCGGTGGCACGAACAACGGATCCACGTCGCCGGATCGCACCAACTACTGGGAAACCGTGCCGGCCAATGCTCTCGAGCTGCCTTTGTTCCTGGAATCCGACCGCATGGGCTGGTTCCTCGAAGGCATCACGCAGCAGAAGCTGGACGGTCAGCGTGATGTCGTAAAAAACGAGCGGCTCCAAAGCTACGAGAACCGCCCGTACGGCCTGGCCTACGAGACGACCATGAAGCACCTGTATCCGCCCACGCACCCTTATCACTGGCCGGTGATCGGGTGGATGGAGGATCTCGACGCGGCCAGCCTGGATGATGTGCGCGCATTTTTCTCCACTTACTACGCGCCCGACAATGCTTCGCTCGCGATCGCCGGTGCCGTGCACGCCGATGCTGTCTTCGAGCTGGTCGAGCGGTATTTCGCGCGGATCCCGCGCGCCGGCGCGCCCGCGCGCGTGACGCCCGACCCGGTCACGCTGGCCGATGAAGTAATACTGACCATCGAGGATGAGGTGCACCTGCCACGCCTCTACATGACGTGGCATTCGCCGCGCATCCTGGAGCCCGGCGATGCCGAGCTGGACATTGCCGCGCGCGTGCTGGGCAACGGCAAGACGGCGCGGCTGTATCAGCGGCTCGTGCACGAGCTCGAGATCGCGCAGGATGTCGAGGCGGAGCAGGAGAGCGGACTGCTCGGTTCCAGCTTCGCGATCTCCGTCACCGCCCGCGAAGGGGTGCCCCTGGGCCGTCTGCGCGACGAAGTGAAGGCGGTTCTGGGGCGTACTGTCGACGAGTTGGATGAGCGCGAGGTGGCCCGTGCGCGCCATCATATCGAGACAGCGACCATTGACTCGATTCAGAGCGTGGGCGGGTTTGGCGGCAAAGCGGACCGCCTCAACCATTACTTCTTCTACACGGGCGACGCCGGCTACCTCAACCAGGATCTGCAACGGTATGCCGTGCTCATGCCCGACGGCGTGCGCGCGTGGCTGCGGCGCACCGTCACGGCGCCCAGTGTGACGCTCAGCGTGATCCCGCGCGGCCGACTCGAGCTCGCGGTGCGGCCGTGAGTACACGAGTGCCTCCGCGCACGGGCGCGCCGCCGCGGCTGGCGGCCCTGCCCATCCAGACGCACCAGTTCAGTAACGGCTTCCTGCTCGCCCTCGTGGAGCAGCGCGATCTGCCCATCGTCGATGTCGAAATCGTCGTGCGGGCCGGCGCCGCGCTGGACGGCCCGCAGCACGCCGGCCGCGCCGTAATGGTCGCCGAGATGCTCGATGAAGGCACCACCACGCGCGGTGTCATGCAGCTCGCTGACGAGATCGATTTCCTGGGCGCGCACCTCGACATCACCGCCGGCTGGGACACGACCGTGCTGGCGCTGCACGTTCTGAGCGGGCGGCTGCTGCCCGCCCTCGACATCCTGGCCGATGTCCTGCTCAACCCGTCGTTCCCGCCGGCCGAGTTCGAGCGGAAGAAGCGCGAACGATTGACGACGTTGCGGCAGGAGCAGGACGAAGCACGCATTGTCGCGAACAAGGTCCTCGCGCGAGCCGTGTTTGGTGCCGAGCACCCGTATGGTGTGCCGGCGGGCGGGACCTGGGCCGCCGTCGACGCCATGACGCTCGCGGAAGTGCGTGACTTCTACCGCGCGTATTTCACCCCGGCCAATGCCTTCGCGGTCGTGGTCGGCGACGTCGACTTCGACGAGATGGTCGCGGCTTTCGAGACGCGCTTCGCGGCGTGGCAGGGCCCCGCCGCCGCCGCCATCGCGATCCCCAGCGCTGCGCAGACCAACGGTGTGCGCGTCCTGCTCGTCGATAAGCCGCATGCCGCGCAATCCGAGATCAGGGCCGGGCATGCCGGACCGCCGCGCACCACGCCCGATTACTTCCCGCTGGTCGTGCTGAACACCATGCTGGGTGGTGCGTTCACCTCGCGGCTGAACCTGCGGCTGCGCGAGGAAATGGCGGTCACGTACGGCGCCACGTCGAAGTTCGGCTGGCGTACCCAGGGCGGTTTGTTCTGGGCATCTTCCGCGGTCGATACCGACGCGGCCGCCGACTCAGTGGCCGTCATGCTCTCGGAAATGCGGCGGCTGCGCGATGAGCCGATCGATGAGAGCGAGCTGCGGCGCGCGGCGCGCTACATCGCTTACGGATTGCCGCGTGCCTTCGAGAGCACCGAGGACATCTCCGCGCATCTCCGCGAGCAGTTGCTGCATGGCTTTCCGCGGGACTACTGGCCGACTTACGTGGACCGTGTGCTCGCCGTCACGGCTGAGCAGGTGAAGGAAGCGGCGGCCCGGCATCTGCAGCCGGAGCATGCGGTCAGCGTCATTGTCGCGAGCCGGCGTGACGTGGAAGCCGCGCTGCGGCGGCGCGATATCGGTGAGGTCATCATTACGGAAATCGAAGCGTGATTCAAATTCCCTACGAGCGATATTCGCTTTCCAATGGCTTGCGCGTGGTGCTGTCGCTCGAGCCGCGGACGCCCGTGGTGGCGGTCAACCTCTGGTACGCAGTCGGCTCGCGTAACGAGCGGCCCGGCCGGACCGGTTTCGCGCACTTGTTCGAGCACATGATGTTTCAGGGCTCCAGTCACGTCCCCGACACCGCACACTTCGCTTACATCGAACAGGCGGGTGGCTCGCTGAACGGATCGACCTGGCTCGATCGCACCAACTACTTCGAGACCGTGCCGTCGCATTACCTCGAGCTCGCGCTCTGGCTCGAGTCCGACCGGATGGGCTTCCTGCTGCCGGCCATGACCCAGGAAAAGCTCGACAACCAGCGGGATGTCGTGAAGAACGAACGGCGCTGGCGTGTCGATAACCAGCCGTACGGCGATTGGGATGAGCGCATCCAGGCGCTCATGTTTCCACCCGAGCACCCATACCATCACTCCGTGATCGGCTCGATGACCGACCTCGACGCCGCCAGCCTGGAAGATGTCGAGACCTTCTTCCGTACCTTTTACGCGCCCAACAACGCCGTGCTGACGGTTTGCGGGGACTACGATCGCGGGCGCGTTGTCGAATTGATCGAGCAGTATTTCGGCGACATTCCAGCCGGCCCGGAGATCCCCGCCATACCCGGCACACTCGAGCTGCCGCCCCTCCTGGGAACCGAGAAGCGCGTCACCGTCGAGCAGGACATCTCGCTGGCACGCACGTTCGTGGCTTATCGCATTCCGCGTTACGGCGACGATCGCTTTTACGCTGCCGACGTCGCGGCTACTATCCTGGGCACCGGCAAAGCCTCGCTGCTGAACCGTACGCTCGTCCTCAAGCAGCAGACCGCGCAGGATGTCGCGGCCTACGCATTTCCGGTGGTAGTCGGCGCGGCCATCCTGGTGGCCCTGGCCACCGTGGCGGAAAACGTGGACGTCGCGCGCACCGAGGCCGACCTGCTGAGCGCGATCGATGCGCTGCGCAGCGTGAGCGACGACGATGTGGCGCGCGCCGTCAGCCTGATCGAGGCGCGTCATCTCACGGATCTGCAGCGGGTCGATCATCGCGCGGACGCGCTCTCGATGATGACCACGCTATTCGACGAGCCCGATCGCGTGAACACCGAGATCGCGCGCTATCGCGCAGTGACTACGGCACAGGTGCGGGAGTTCGCGCAGGCGTTCCTGGGCGCGGACAATCGCGCAGTGTTGACGTACGTGCCCCGGACGGAATCATGAAGCGGCTCGACCGCAGCCAGGCGCCGGCGCCGGCACCCGTACGTGATTTCCTGTTTCCCAGCGTGCTCCGCGACACGCTGCCCAACGGCCTGGCCGTGCTGGCCGTGCCGACCGGCGACCTGCCGGTCGTCACCTTTCAGCTGGTGGTGCACGCGGGCGGCGAGCATGATGCCGCGGAGACATCCGGCCTCGCCTATCTGACCGCACGCGCGCTCGAAGCGGGCACCCGCACGCGGTCCGCGGATCGACTGGCCTGGGAGTTCGAAAAGCTGGGCGCGGAGCTCGAGATCAGCGTTGTTTGGGACTACGCGGCCCTCAGCGTCACGGCGCCCGCGGACCGCGCCGAGGCGGCCGTCGCGCTGCTGGCCGAAGTCGTCATCGACCCGGCATTCGCACCCAGCGAGGTGGAGCGGCTGAAGCACGAGCAGCTGGCCGAGCTGCTGCAGCGCGAGGCCGAGCCGCGCGCGCTCGCCAACGACCAGGCGATCGGGTTCATCTTCGCGCCGGCCTCACCATACCAAAGGCCGCTGCATGGATTGCGCGACACGGTGCGCAGCCTGGACGCGCAACACGTGCGCGCGGCGCACGAGATGCACTGGCGCGCCGGCAACGCCGCGCTGCTGGGTGTGGGCGCCATTGACCAAGACACGCTGCGCCACCTCGCCGGCCGGCATTTCGGGACATGGTCGGGCAGCGCCCAGCCCGCCCATGTCAGCGCGACGAGCGCGGACTCGCGGGCACGCGTCCATCTCGTCCATCGCGCGGGCTCCGTGCAATCGGAGATCCGCGTCGGCCACGTGGGCGTGCCGCGTAAAACGCGGGACTACTACGCGCTGGTCATTGCCAACAGCATCCTGGGCGGCGCATTCACCAGCCGCTTGAACATGAACCTGCGCGAGAAACACGGGTTCACCTACGGCGTGCGCTCCGGTTTCGCCTTTCGCAAGGCGCCCGGACCATTCATGATCCAGACCGCGGTAGCCACCGACGTCACGGCGCGCGCGCTCGATGAAATCTGGAAGGAAACCACCGGATTGCTGCAGGAAGGTCCGACCGCCGACGAGCTGAAATCAGCTCGCGATTACCTGAGTGGCACCGTGCCGCTCGAGCTGCAGACGACCGAGCAGATCGCGGATCGCGCCAGCGAGATCTTCGTTTTCGATCTGCCCACCGACTACTTTGCGTTGTACCGCGCTGAGCTGCGGCAGGTGACGCCCGAGCAGGCACTCAATGCCGCGCGCGCACACGTGCGCCCCACGGAGTTCGTCGTGACCATCGTGGGCGACGCACATGTGCTCGAGCAGGACATCGGGGCTCTGCAAATCGGTAACGTGGAAGTGCACGAGAATAATGACTGACGAACACAAGCCGGGAATGATCGAGCGGCAGCCGATCCACAAAGGCCGGATCGTCGATCTGTCGATCGACACCGTGCGCTTTCCCAACGGCAAAACCGGGCAGCTGGAAATGATCCGCCACTCCGGCGCGGCCGCGGTGCTGCCCGTGCTCAGTGAGCTGGATGCCGACGACCCCCAGATCCTGCTGATCCGGCAATACCGCTACGCTTCCGGCGGATACCTGCTCGAAGTGCCGGCCGGCCGCCCGGATCGCGACGGCGAAGACTGGGAAGTTTGCGCCCGCCGGGAGTTGCAGGAGGAAACCGGCCTGACCGCGGAAAAGCTCATCCCCCTGACTGCCATCTATACCACCCCCGGGTTCACCGACGAGAAGATCCACCTGTTCCTGGCGCTCGGCCTGACCAACGGGCAGAACTCGCTGGACGAGGACGAGTTCCTGGACACCCTGACCCTACCCATGTCCGAAGCGCTGAGGATGGTGCGCGACGGCGAAATCACCGACGCCAAAACCATTTGCACGCTCCTGTACGCGGCCGGCTTCCTCATGGAATGAGCTGGGCGGCGTCACCCTGAGGCGGCAGTATATCGGGCGGACTGTCCAAAAAGGGTGACGCGCGAATCGAGGAGCGAGGCGGACGCCGTCGTGATAATTCGTTAAATACCAACCGTTTACGACGTTTTTCCGTCCCAGCCATGCCGGCACGACCAGGGAATGGAACCTGCTCCCTTTCGGGGCGCGCGCATCCCAATCCCGACCTTGCACAATGCCCACTCCCTCGGTGTGCGCAGTATAAGGAGCCACTTATGAAGTTCGCGTCGCAGCCGAAAACCCGGAACGAGTCGCGTCAGGCTCTGGCCTTCGGGCAGCTCGACGACAGCGCGCTGGTCGCGCGCTTCCTGGCGGGTGAGAAGCTGGCTTTCAATGAGCTGGTCGATCGATACAGCACGCGTCTCCTGAACTTCGTGCACCGTACGATCGGCGACCGGGAGCGGGCACAGGACCTGGTGCAGGAGACATTCATTCGCGTTTACCGCCATCTGCACCGTTTCGACCAGACCAAGAAGTTTTCGACGTGGGCGTACACGATTGCCGGCAACCTGGCGAAGAACGAGCTACGCAACCGTTCGCGCAACCCGCTGGTGTTGTTCCAGACGATCAAGAAGAACTGGGACGCGGATCATCGCCCGCTGGAGTGGGAAGACAACACGTACCGGCCCGATGACCTGTATCGCAAGCGCCATCTGAAGGAGACCATCGACCGCGCCGTACAACAGCTGCCGGAACATCATCGCGTGGTGTTCGTGCTGCGCGAGATGGAAGGCAAGACGTACGAGGAAATCGCGGAGATCACCGGCGTGAATCTGGGAACCGTGAAAAGCCGGCTGAATCGCGCGCGCAACAACTTTGCGCAGGTGATTGCGCCCATGCTCGATTAGTTACGTTGCATGTTGATGCTGAGCGCCCCGGTGGTCATTGACTACCGGGGCGCTTCGGTTTTGCTCATCACTTCCGGTCGCCGCACGTATCCTTTGAGGAGATTTGGGGATGCAACTCCGATGTGGCGATGGCTCCTGCGCGGCGCCAGGCGCTCCTCCTGCGCTCAGCTCACGGGAGGCCGCAGCGTCAACGTTGTCCGGTGGCACGCTTTGGCGAGACGGTAATATGAAGATCTAATTACAAATTCATTGCGCTTGAGCTGCCATGGTCAGTCATAAGCCAGATGCGGGGGGGCAACGACCTCCTCTGAGATGAACGTGGCGGAAGCATCTGGGTAGCCGTTACCATGCTCGAGGCAGCAAGCACTATCATCAAGGGAAAGGCAGAAGCCATCGAATGATCGCCATCGGCATCCCCATAATCTCCCATCGAAAGATCGTGCGTAGCCCGGAAGCCGAAGGAACGCGAGACGGAGAAGGAAATTGAACGAGGACCAGATCAGACAGCGTCGCCAGAGACGCGCAGCCTTCATGACACGCCTGTACCAGGCCGTGGACGGGAATGTCAGCGAGTTCGTTCAGGGCTTTGACATCGCCGCGGAGCTGGCCGCCGACGCTGAAGAAGCGCGTCGCATGATTGCCTATCTCGAAGAAAAAGGCTGGATCAAGGTGGATGACCACCGTCAGGCCGTCATACGGATAACGGCTGCGGGAGTGGATGCAGTGGAGACCACGGCGCTCGGCTGAGCGCGTGCTGGTGGAAGTACCGCCGTGGCTGGCACCATTTCTGCACTTCAGCATGGCAGACGCGACGGGCAACCTACCTAAAGTGGTCCTCAAGCCACGCTGATTCGCTCAGCGCGTCAAAGGGCAGCCGCTCACCAGCGAGGCTGCCCTTTTCCTCATCCGGGGGTTAGGGCAGGGCGGGAACAGTACGGCGTCCGGAACGTACCAATGGGCGAGTCCGGAGCATATCTTCCGGGTGGATCTCATGGCCAACGTGGAGATGGGCGTGCTGAGCTGCAGTGAGTGTTTGGCGCGACATTCGGAATACGTGGACGGCATCATGGATGCCGGCACGGCAGCGCAATGGCGAACGCATCTGGAGAATTGTCCGGACTGCGCGCGCTATGATCGCGTATTGCGCCGCGGACTCACCTATCTGGCTGCCCAGCCTCGCGCCGAACTGACACCCGATTTCACGCTTCAGCTCCAGCATCGCCTGGCTTTCGAAGAACGACGGGCGGCATTGCGGCCGATCACGTCGATGGCAACCGCATCGCTGCTGGTTGCGGCGATGCTGGCTTTTGCTGCCTGGGTGCCGGTGCTCATGCTGGCGCGCAGCGACGAGCCCGGCGCGCCAGTGAGCTCGGCTCCGGCCAGTCCTGCGGTTGTCGAAATCGCCTGGCATGCGGAAGACGCTGTGGATCACCAGCTGCCGGCGCACGTCCATCAGGCAGTGCGGCGCGCGCTTTTGCTGCCTGATGCGGCGAGCCCGATCATCGAGCCGGCCTACTCGCCGGTCGTGCTCGCGTCTCCCATCGCACCGCTCAACTATGTGCGCACGGTTTCGTACGGCGCAGAATAGCCGATGCCACTGACCAACCCGGACGCGGTATCGCGCGCGCTGGCGTCGGGAAAACTTGGCGGAATCTACTTCCTGTTCGGGGAAGAAGAGTACCTGAAGGAAGAGCTGGCGACATCGATCGTCAGCGCCCACCTCGATCCGGCCACTCGCGACTTCAACCTGGATCAGATCCGCGGCACTGAAACCACCGCCGAGGCGCTGGCATCCATCATCGCGACGCCGCCCATGATGGCCGATTGGCGGGTGGTGGTAGTGCGTGATGCGCAGGCGCTCGCTGCGGCCGCGCGCACGCGGGCGGTCATCGAAGCCGCACTGGCGCAGAAGATACCCGGACTCGCGCTCATCCTCATCGCCACGCTGCCGGCCGGCGCGAAGGCGCAGATCTACGAAAAGCTGAAGAAGCAGGCGATCGCCGTCGCGTTTCCTTTGCTCAACCCCGCTGATGTACCCGGTTGGCTGATGGAGCGGGCGCGCGCGGATGGTTTCGAGCTGCAGGCAAAGGCCGCGCAAGCCATGGGCACGGCCATGGGTGCCGAGCTGGGCGTGCTGCTACAGGAGCTGAAGAAGCTCTACGAATTCGTCGGTGATCGGAAGCACATCAGGTTGCAGGATGTAACCAGCGTGGTCGGGAGCGTACCGCGTCAGACCCGCTGGGAATGGTTCGACATGCTGGGAGAGCGTCGCTTCGCCGAGGCGCGCGCGGCCCTGCCGGTGCTGCTCGATGGTGGCGAGTCCGGCGTCGGCTTGATCATCGGCATGGGATCGCATTTCATTCGCCTGGGCATACTCGCGCATGGCGGCGAAAAGGCACTCGAATCTGCGCTGCCGCCGCACCAGAAGTGGCTGGCTGCGCGCCTGGGCCGACAGGCGCGCCGGTGGCAGCCGCGGCAGCTCGACGAAGCCATCGATCAATTGCTGCGCGCGGACCGCTTGCTCAAATCCAGCAACCTCGGCGAGTTGCCCGTGCTCGAAGAATTCATCCTGCGACTGGAGGCCCAGAGTCATGCCAACTAGTCGTGCGCTCGCGTTGACCCTCCTACTGGCCGTGCCGTCGACGCTGTCGGCGCAACGCGGCGTCCTCGATCAGGCAGAGACGCGCATCGCGAACGCGGACCTGCCCGGCGCGCGTGCTCTGCTGGAACGCTGGCGCGCCGAGCATCCGGCTGCCGAACCGGAGGACATCGCGCGCTACCATATGTTGAGCGCGCGGCTGACCTCCGACGCCGATGCCGCGGAAGATCAATACCTGATGATTGCGGTTACCTACCCCACGGCCCGCGTCGCGCCGGAGGCACTGCTGCGTCTCGCACAGGCGCGCTACGCGCGCGGCGACTCGGCACAAGCCCTCCAGTATCTCGAGCGCCTGATCGCCGATTACCCGAATAGCGATCACCGTACGCTCGGCGCGGCATGGCTGGTACGGGCTCGCGGCCGCAGCGCCAACAAAGCCGAGCTTTGCGCTACCGTGCGTGGTGTGGAGGCCGGCACCAACCCGGAAACCGTGCAATACTTCAGGACGGAAGTCACCCGCTACTGTGGCACGAGCGCGCCCGCGCCGCGCGCCACCGCGCAGCAACCGCGCGCGATTCGTGATACGACAGCCCGTTTACAACCTCCTCGCGACACGACGGCGGCCGTACCATCGCCCACGCGCCCGCCGCGCGCGGCTCCAGCCACGCCGGCAACGCCAGCCGGAAGACTGACCATTCAGGCCGGTGCGTTCCGGGAATTGAGCGGCGCGCAAAGCGTGAAGCGTCAACTCGAGCGCGCGGGGTTCACCGATGTTCGCCTGGTACGCGTACCCGGCAATCAGCTGATTCGCGTGCGCATCGGAAAATTCGCCGATCGTGCTGCCGCTTCCGGCGTGCTCGCACGACTGGCACGTGCCGACATCTCCGCGGTACTCGTGAGTGACGCGCATACCGAAACACCAGTGAAGGATTGATATCATCGGCAGCCTTGTGCGCGCTCCACTCCAATTACAGATTTGTTGCGATGACCAACCCTTTTGCGCCGCCGCGCCACCAGTATCAGGCGTGGATCGAAGAGCAAATCGAGGAATACAAAACCGCGCTCACGCGCGAAGAACTCCTCGACCTGGCCGAGCAGGCCGTCGAAGACCTTTTCACCACGCCGGACGGTCAGTATCCGCTCACCGAGATCCTGCTGTGTGATGCCGTGGACGCACTGCTCTTCCGCCGGCTGAACCTGCCCGACTACAAGCATTGGCTGAAGCTGTGTCGAACTGACACGTCAGTGCGTCCGGTTTTGGGGACGCCGGAAGCCATGCGCGCCGTCAGCTAGCCCATCCAAATACACTAGCCACAACTACTTACCTCATTTGTGCCAAAGTGGTACAAGGGCTGCCCTAACACGCGCCCGTACGGGTAACGGAGCCTGTGCGCATTGGATGTTGGAGGCTGTGTGGACACGAATAGTGTGGATGTGGCAGTGACGTTGGGGGAGAAAGAGGCGGCACCGGGCATCGTGATTCACGACCGGTGGGAACAGCCGCGGCCGCCCGCGATCACGGCATTTATCTGGGGTGGCAAAGTCCGGCCGGTGCCGGAGCTGCCTTACGGACGCAGCGCAGCCTAGCGCGCTGCAACATAGATGGAGTTTGGGCTCACGAGCGCCGCGCTCGTGAGCTTATTTTTTTGTGTTTGAGGTTCTGTGTGTTGGGAATTTGGTCTCGAGCAGGGTAGCCACGGTCGCGCGCTTCTGCTGTCTTCATCGCAGAGGAGGCCGCGCGATCAACGCATATGGCTGGCGAGAACGTTTCGGCACCACCAGTTGACGATCTAGTTAAAACTCAATTACGCTCAGATCTGCGAGAAACTGGTCGCAAGCCGATGCGACCGGGCAACCACCTCCTCTGCGATGAAAGCAGCGGAAGCGTTTTGGGCATCGTTACTCTCCTCGAGACCCCTGGCATATTTGATTCCTCAAACACGCCGATGAGCATTCTTTCATGACGCGGGTCGCGGTAGTGGGTGGGGGTGCGGCGGGATTGAGTGCCGCGCACAGACTGCACGAATCAGGGGCGCAGGTTACCGTGTTCGAGCAGGCGGCCGCGCCGGGCGGACGCGCACGCAGCGAGCTGCTGGAAACGTGTGTCGTGGATGCAGGCGCACAGCTGTTCGGCTCCGGGTTTCACACGTTTTTCGGTTTTGCGGCTGACGTGGGCGCGCGCGAGCTGGTGGCACGCTCGCCCGGCCGTGACGCGCTTTGGCGAAACGGGCGACTGCATCACATCACGTACGGCACTGCGGCCAGCATGGTCACCTCGAGCGCCTTGCCGGCCACGCTGAAGCTGAAGCTGGGCGCGCGCTACGTGCCGTTTCTGCTGCGGCATGCTGGTGAGCTGGATCCGGGGGATCCGCTGGCGCGCGGGGGCGTCACATTCGACAGTGAGTCGGTGGCCGAATGGGGAGAGCGTGAGCTCGGCCGGGATTTTGTCGAGCTCCTCGCCTATCCGTTGCTGGGCGCCTATTACGGCAGCGCGCCCGAAGATACCGGTGTCGCGCTGTATCATGCGCTGGCGCGTGCGGGACTTGATGTCGAGGTGTTCGCGGTGCGAGGCGGCACGGGCGCGCTGTTCCAGAGGGCCGTCGAGTTTTTGCGCGAGCGCGGTGTGCGCGTCGAGCTGGGGCGTGCCGTACAGCGCGTCGAGGGCTCGCCGCAAGGCGTGACGGTGGATGGCGCGCCATACGACGGCGCAGTGCTGGCCATGCCGCCGCGCAGCGCGCAGCAGATTTTCGCCGTGGATCCGGTGACGAGCGAATGGCTAACCGGCGTGCGCTACGCGCCGTCGGCGGTGCTCGCGCTGGTGCTGCGTGAGCGCATTCCGGCTACGTGTTTCGGCGCGTCCATCCCGAGAACCGGACGGGGCCGCGATCTGGTGGCGATTTGTGTCGAGCATAACAAGCT
>CBJLQC010000010.1:0-15387 GCA_966424955.1 uncultured bacterium
CGAGCCGCAGCCCTTGTGGATCCAGTTGAAGGACACGTAGCCCGATGTCTCCGCCGCCGAATACATCTGGATGGGGACGGTGACCAGGCCGAAAGAGATCGATGCCGAAGCAATAGGTCTGGCTGCCATAGTAATTCTCAATGTTAGCGGCCGGTCCGGCCGCGGCAAGAAGATTTCCCGAAAGTCGGCGCCCGGCACCAGCCTGGACCGGTTCGCGGCGTCCGCTGCCGTCAAGCCGTGTGCCGCGCAAAGCGGTGCCATCCCGACACTTCGGATTTGGAGCGGAACGGGTAATCCCCTGAGCGACTGTCCGCCGATTTACAGCGGATTCGCTATAAATCCTGTCGGGCCATCGTGTTTGTTCAAATCGGATTTATAGCGAATCCGCTGTAAATCGCGACAGTCGCGACGGGGATTACCCGTTCCGCTCCTGCCGAGCTGTCGGGATGGCACCGCTTTGCGCCGAGGCCGCATCCTGCGGCAGCGGACACCGCTCGGCCGTCCAGGCTTGATTATATTGTCGCCTCATGCCGTTAAATGAGTACCGCGCAAAGAGATCGCTCGATAAGACACCCGAACCGGCCGGTACGGTCCGCGGAACGGGTGGCCACACCTTTGTGATCCAGAAGCACTGGGCCACGCGCATGCACTACGACCTGCGTATCGAGCATGAGGGCGTGCTCCTGTCCTGGGCGGTGCCCAAGGGTCCGTCCGCCAATCCCGCCGACAAGCATGTCGCGATCCAGACGGAAGACCACCCGCTCGAGTATGCGGATTTCGAGGGCATCATTCCGGCCGGCAACTACGGCGCGGGCGCGATGATCGTGTGGGATCGCGGCACGTTCGTGCCGCTCCACGACATTGCCGAAGGCCTGGAGAAAGGCAAGCTCCTGTTCGAGTTCGCCGGCTACAAGCTCCGCGGCGTCTGGACGCTCGTGAAAATCAAGAAAGCTGAAAAGGAGTGGCTCCTGATCAAGGAGCGTGATGGTTACGTCTCGACCGATCCGGGCGTATATCCCGAGTCGTCCATTCTGAGCGGGCTGACCGTCGAGCAACTGAAGCACGGAGAGACGCCGGCGACCGAAGTGGTGGCCGCGCTGCAGCGCGCGCCGGCTCCGCGGCGGCGCGTGAAAGCGCACGATGTTTCGGTGATGCTCGCGGAGTCGCGCGACAAACCGTTTTCGCGCGCCGGCTGGCTCTTCGAGATGAAATACGACGGCTACCGTCTCATTGCCGGGCGTGATGGCAGCGACGTCGTGCTGCTCTCGCGTAACCAGCGCGCGCTCACGCCGACCTTTCCCGAGATTGCCCACGCGCTGCACAAGCTGCCCTACGACCGCGTCGTGCTGGATGGCGAAGTCGTGGTCGCGGCCGCTAATGGCCGCCCGCATTTCCAGAGCCTGCAGAAGCGCGGCATGCTGCGCCGCGCCATGGACATCCGCCGTGCCGCGCAGGAGCTGCCCGCCACGCTCTATGTCTTCGATCTGCTGGCGTTCGACGAATACGACGTGCGCGGCCTGCCGCTCGTCGAGCGCAAACGCCTGTTGCGCATGTTGATCCCGGAAAAGGGCGTGCTCCAGTTCGCCGATCACATCGAGGAGCGCGGCGAGGATTTCTTCCGGGCCGCGGAGGCGCTGAACGTCGAGGGCATGGTCGGCAAGCGCGCCGATTCGAAATATCGGGCCGGCCGGTCGGCCGACTGGATCAAGGTGCGCGCGAGCAAGCACGACGACTTCGTCATCGTTGGCTTCACCGCGCCGGGCGGCTCGCGCTCCGGCTTCGGTGCCCTGCACCTCGCCAACTATGAAGCCGACCTCCTGAAATACGCCGGCTCGGTCGGCACCGGCTTCACCGCGAAGCTGATCGACGAGATTCACGCGCTCCTGCTGCCGTTGTCACGCAAGCAGCCGCCTTGCGAGCATGCGCCCGCGGGCAAGGGGCACACATGGATCGACCCGCGCTACGTGGTCGAGGTGAAATACCTGGAATGGACCGAGGAAGGATTGCTGCGCCACCCGGTATTCGTGCGCATGCGGGATGACAAGAATCCGGAAGAGTGCGTGCGCGTGCGCAGCGTCGAATTCGAGGTGGAGCCCGCCACGGAAACGGTCAGCGTGACCGAGGTGGAGAAGCACGTCGCCTTCTCGAATCTCGACAAGGTGCTCTGGCCCGAGGATGGCTACACCAAAGGCGACCTGGTCGCGTACTACCGCGCGGTTTCCTCATGGCTGCTGCCGTACCTGCAGGATCGGCCGCTAGTGACGACCCGCTTTCCGGATGGCATACACGGCAAATCGTTCTATCAAAAGGATGCGCCTGACTTCGCGCCCGAGTGGCTGCGCCGCGAGGCCGTATGGAGCGAGGACTCGCAACGGGATCTGCATTACTTCATCTGCGACGACGAGCCCTCGCTGCTCTACGTCGCCAACTCCGCGGCGCTGCTGCTGCACGTCTGGTCGAGCCGGGTTGGCTCGCTCGAGCAGCCCGACTGGTGCATCATCGACCTGGATCCCAAGACCGCGCCCTTCACCGACGTGGTGGCCGTCGCCCAAGCCACCCGGCAGTTGTGTGACGAGATCGGTTTGCCGGCCTTCGTGAAGACGAGTGGCTCATCCGGCCTCCATGTGCTGATCCCGACCGGCCGGCAGCTCACCCACGAGCAGTCACGCATGTTCGGCGAAGTGCTGGCGCGTGCCATCGTGAAGCGCACGCCCGACATCGCGACCGTCGAGCGCATGCCCAACAAGCGCGCGGGCAAAGTCTATGTGGATTATCTGCAGAACGGCCACGGCAAGCTGCTGGCGGCCCCGTACGGCGCGCGCCCACTGCCGGGCGCGCCCGTTTCCGCACCGCTCGACTGGAAGGAAGTCAACGACCAGCTCGACATGCGTGCCTTCAACATCAGCACGATGCCCGCGCGCCTCGCGCGCATGAACCAGGACCCGCTGCGCGCTGTCCTCAGCCTCGCACCCGATCTGCTCGGTGCGCTCGAGGCGCTGAGCCGTTTGCAGTGAACTCTTTCGCGTCTCTCTACTGTCCGCCGCCGCCGCCCTGATTGCCACCACCGCCGGTTGGCGCCTCGATCTGCACGTCCACATCGGTGTCGCGGTCGCCGAGGCCGCCCCGGAAGAACAGCAGCGCACCGACGATCAGCAGAATCACGATCACGACGACCGCCCACACACCACCACTACCGCCGCCGTTCGACGGCTGGACATTCACCTGGTCTGCCATGAGCCCTCCTTGAGCAAAGTCGGACGGGCCAGTTGCAACTTCCGGGCACAACAGTAGCATTGCCGGATGGACCAGCCCTTTTCGCTCGAGGTCGGCGACCGCGCCGGCAGCGTGGATGCGCTGCTGCGCGTCCCACCCAACCCCTTGTTTTTGTATGTGTTTGCGCACGGCGCGGGCGCCGGCATGCGGCACCGCTTCATGGGTGCTATGGCCGCGCGGTTGTTCGAGCGCGGCGTCGGCAGTCTGCGCTATCAGTTTCCGTATATGCAGGCAAGCGGGAAGCGGCCCGATGTGCCGGCCGTGCTGGAGGCCACCGTGCGGGTCGCCATCCGCCACGCGCATGATGCTTATCCCGATCTGCCGCTCCTGGCCGGCGGCAAATCGATGGGCGGGCGCATGACCTCACAGCTGCTGTCCCGCGAGCACGACCTGCCGGTGCAGGGCATCGCCTTCCTCGGGTTCCCGCTGCACCCGCCGAACCGTCCCGCCCGGGATCGGGCTGCGCATCTATTCGACGTCGTTCACCCCATGCTCTTCGTCCAGGGCACGCGCGATACGTTGGCCGACCTTGCGTTGATCGGGGAGGTGACCGGCGAGCTCGGCGCGCGGGCAACACTGCACGTCATCGAAGGCGCGGACCACTCGTTTGGTGTGCTGAAGAAATCGGGACGCACCAATGATCAGGTGCTGGACGAAATCGCGGATGTGCTAGTGGATTTCGGTAAGCGAGTCAGTGGTCTGCGCCTGAGCTGAACGCGGCCTCGAATTCCCTGGCCAGGCGCGGGCCCGTGCCGGCATCCTCGTGCTTGAAGAAGACGAACGCGTCATCCCACGGCTGGGCGCGCGTCCAGGCTGCCCATTCCGCCACGTCGGTTGCGTCATAGGCGACGCGGCGCAGCCGCAGGTATCCCCAATCGGTTGCCGTCGCCACGCGCGGCGTCTGCTCCTCCTCGGTATCCGCAATGCACAGTGATGCGTTGACCGCGCGCAGCGCATCGTAAACCGGCTCCTCGAACCACGAGCTGTGGCGGAACTCGAAAGCGGCGCGCACGCCGGCCGGTAGCCAGGACAGGAACGTAAGCAGTCTCGGCAGATCCAGCTTCAGGTTGGGGGGCAGCTGGAACAGCAGCGGTCCCAGCTGCGCGCCCATGGTGTCAGCGGTTTTCAGGAAATAGGCGAGCGGGTCCCTGGATTCTTCCTTCAACCGGGTGAAGTGCGTGATGCGCTGCGGCGCCTTCAGCACGAACCGGAAATGGGGCGGCACCTGCTCGATCCACTGCCGCAGGGTTTTTTCGGCGGGCATGCGATAGAACGAGTTGTTGATCTCCACCGCCCGGAACTGCGACGCGTAATACGACAACATGTCGTCGTTGCGCAAATCTTCCGGATAAAAAGCGCCCTTCCATTCCTTGTAGGCGAAGCCGCTGGTGCCCGTGAAAAGCTCCATCATTCAGCTGCCAGCCGGCGCAGCTCCGCTGCTTCCAGCACGACGTTGGTGTAGCGCCCGTCGAGCGCGGCGTGGACGAGCGCGCGACCCAGCTGGGCGCCGGTCATGGAAGCGAACCGATCGCGCAGCCCACGGGCGCCGAGCGTGCCGGCCAGATTCAGCATACCGTCGGTCACCACGCCGAGCGTTCGTTCCATCATCCGCGCTTCCTCCCGGTCGCTGCCGGTAATGAAGAGTGGACGCGCGATGACGTACGTGACGCCGGCTTGCTGCAGCTCGCTTTCCATCCGATAGCGCGCCAGCAGATAGGGGTTCTTCGTGCGCGGACTCACGCCAAAGGAGGAGAGGTAGATGAAACGCGCCTGGTGCCCGGTCAGCAGCAGCGCCTTGAGCAGCAACGCGCTGAGTCCGTAATCCACCGTTTCATACGATTCCGTGAGGCCCCGGTCGTGCGCGGCGCGCGCGCGTTTGCGCGTGGTGCCCAGCAAAGCGAACACGTGCGTCGGCTGCCACTGCTGCAGCGTCTCGCGCATCGCGTGCACCTCCCAGGCGGTCGTGTCCATGACCGCGTAGTGCGCCTGGAACCGGGTCTCCCATTCGGCCAGCCGCGGATTGTCCGGGCGCACATGCGCGACCGCGGCGACGCCGTGCGCGCGCAGCTCGCGCACGACCTCGCGCCCGGTGTAGCCGGTCGCCCCCGCCACGAACGCTCGCATGAAGAGATAATGACGCGGGCCCGCCGGCCCGCGCCAGCTATGCCGCGTGCTTCTCGGCGGCCGTCATGATCAGTGCGATCAGCTCGGCGCGCGCCAGCTGGCCCAGCTCCGCGGGCGACATTGTCGAAATCGCATAATCGCGAACGATGTTGCGCAGCTGGCCATCATCGAGTGCCTGCAGCTGGCTGCGCAGCACCGTGTCGCTTTCTCGATAGACCTCGAATGGATTCAGCACCGCGTGACCGCTGGCCGCACCGTGCGGCGCGGGTGCATCGAACGCCGGGCGCGCGGCGGTCGAGGCACGGCGCGGCAGATGCGGCAGCGGCTTGAGCAGGCGCAGCAGCGCGCCGTCGATGTAGGTGTAGGTGAGACCGGTAGCCCAGTAGAGCGCATCATCACGGTTCGGTTGGGTGGTTTCGCGCTCCGACGGCAGGACCGGCCCGCCGTCGCGCGGGACGAACTCGAGCCACCCCTCCCACAAGCCATCCGGGCGGCCCCGCCCACAGGCGCGCGCTTCGTACTGCTTGCCGTCCGGACCGGTCCAGACGTCGTCGAATTCCACGAATATTTCGGCCATGTCACCCTCCCGCCTGGAAGAGCGCAAGCTTCTTACCCGCACGCATCTGCACCGCGGACGCGGAACAGATCCGCCCGGAACCAGCCACTGCGTCCATTGACGCGCGCGTGCACCCACCACTCGCGCGCCGGCTCGCCGATCAGCCGCCCGCTTTGTTTGGGATGCCACCACGATTCGAAGAAGGGCGGCACCGACTCCAGGAGCTGGCCCCGGCGCCAGGCTTTCCAGTAGCCTTCGCCGATCGGGTCGAGCAGGACCAGCGTATCGCCCGGCAGCAGTACCGGATTCGGCCCGTCGCTGACCGTGTCATCCACGATCGCCAGGGCGATCCCTGTCACGAAGACGACGCCGCTGTCGGCCTGCAGCGCGGTGCCTTTCGCGATCGAAAACGCGGGCGTAGCCGCGCTCCGCGGAGCGTCATGCATCGGGATGATCGTGTCGGCGACCCACTGGCCGTAAACGCAGCACTCGAATGGACACGCGTTCGCCCGCACCAGCACGTCCGGCGGCAGCTGCGACCGGAAGCGCTGAAGCGCCGCGCTGTCCGGGTGGACCGGCAGCGTGTCCGGCGACGTCGCCACCGTATCCGGCGGTGCTTGTTGCCCCGCGCGTTCCGTATCCCGCGCGCAGGCCGCAGCGACCGCGACCAGCACCGCGCAAAGCCATGCTCTGCCTGCCATACCTCGCATCCTGACGTTCTCACCCGCGTTCAAACTGCTGGTCCCACCAACGCAATTTCCGGCGCGCCGGGCCAATTCCCGCTGCCCCTGCCGCAAGTGGCGTAGCCCTTGCTTCATGTGGGGCGGCGAACACAGAAAGGTATTCAGTCCCAACGAATATGGAACGTTCAGGCAGCACGCCGTCGAATGGCTCGGACCGGCGCCGGATGGCCGATGCGCCGCCAGCGGCACGCCTGGCAGCGCCCAGCAAGCCTGCGCGCCGCGCCCCGTTCCTGCGTCTGCTGGCGTTTTACGCGCTCCTGATCGGCGTCGCGGCGGCGCTCGTTTACTACGTGCCCTTCGTGCGCGAGGCGTGGAGCGGCGAGGCGATCGCGTCGGTGCAGACGTCGGAAGCACTGTCCGCGGGCCGCGGCATCGCGCCCCTGCCACCCGACCAGCGCATGCTGGATCGCTCCGTGATCATGATCCTGATCACGATGAGCGCGCTCGCGCTGAGCTTGCCGGTCGCCTGGATCTATACCTATACGCGCCGGCTGCGCTACGACCCCTCGCTCGTCCACTCGGTCATCATCCTGCCCATGGTCGTGGCCGGCATCGTCGTCATCGTCAAGGACAGCGTGGCGCTGGCCTTCAGCCTGGCCGGCATCGTAGCCGCCGTCCGGTTCCGCAATACGCTCAAGGACCCCAAAGACGCCGTCTACATCTTCCTCGCGCTCGGCATTGGCCTCGCCGCCGGCGTGCAGGCGGTCGACGTCGCCCTCGTGATGTCGCTGCTGTTCAACCTCGTGGTGCTCGTCCTGTGGAAGTGGAACCTGGGGGCCATTTATGCGGATAGCCACCGCGACCTGCTTTCCATCGGCGACTCGCAATACATGATCGCGCGCTACCCCAGGCAGCGTGATGCCATACGCTGGAGACTGTCCCGTGAAGGAAAAGGAATGGAGACGGACGGCATTCTGCTCGTCCATTCGGAAAACACCGAAGCCGCGCGGCAGGCTGTTGAGCTTTCGCTCAGCAAGACCGCGGAAGATTACCGTATTGCCGAGAAGTTCCGCGAGCGTAACGGCATCGCCACGTTCGCCGTTTTGCTCCGGCTCGATGAAAAGAAAGGTGATCCGCTGGCCATCCTCAGCGAGCTCGATGACCGCTGGCGTGAAAATGTGCTTGCTGCCGAATACATCCCGTTCAAGCGCAGTGGAGAAAAAGCCGATGCGTAGCCCGCACCTTCGCTTGCTCGCCGCGCTGCTGATGGCCGTCGTGCCGGCCGAGCTGGACGCGCAGCGGCAGCATACCGCACCTGCCGATCCCAGCCACGCGGCCGGCGCGCTGCACCGCACGTTGTTCGGCGACGGCTATCGCGATGTGTGGACCGTGCCCATCACCGTGCCGGTGCTGGATCTCGATGGTTTCGCGGGCGGCCTCACTGCATTCCAGGAAGGCGGCAACCAGAGCCGCACGCTGCGTCTGCGCGGCGCGGACGGCAAGGTTTACATGTTCCGGTCGACCCGCAAGTTCGAGCCGCGCAGTCTGCCGGACGACATCCGGGACACGCCGGCCGGCGATCTGATCCACGATCAAAGCTCGGCCATGCACCCGACCGGACACCTGCTCGTGTCGGGATTGCAGGTGTCGAGCGGTGTGCTGCATCCGGTGCCGCAGCTGTATGTGCTGCCGGATCACCCGCGCCTGGGCAAGTTCCGCTCGACCTATGCCGGGCTGATCGGCCAGCTCGAGGAACGCCCGCAGGATTACGATGACAATCCTGCCCTGAACTTCGCCGGCGCCGAGAAGCTGGTGAGCGCGGGCACGCTGATCCGCAATCTCGAAGAGAGCATGGAGGACTATCTCGATCAGCGCGATTACCTGCGCGCGCGCCTGATCGATTTCCTGGTTGGCGACACCGACCGCGGCGGTGACCAGTGGGAGTTCGCCCGCTTCGAGGATGGTGACCGCGACCGGTATCGTGCCATTCCGCGCGATCGCGATTATGCCTTTATGAACTCCGATGGCTGGCTGATCCGGCTGGTCAGCATGGCCTATCCCAAGCTGGTTCTGTATAACGAGCGCTTCGCCAGTTTGCGCGCCTACATGTTCATGACTCGCGAGTTCGACCGTTCGCACCTTTCGCAGCTGAGCTGGGCGGATTGGCAGAAGGTCATCACGGACCTGCAGAGCAGCCTGACCGACCGGGCGATCGAAAACGCCATCACGCGCATGCCGCCCGAGCACCGCCAGCTGACCGGGCCGCACTTCGCGGCCGCCCTTAAAGCGCGGCGCGACGACCTGCTGGACTACGCGCGCGGTTACTACGACGTCATCAACGAAGAGGCCGAGGTTTTCGGCTCGGACGAGCGCGAGCGCGCCGAGATCGAGCGGCATGCCGACGGCAGCGTCACGGTTCGCATCTATCGCGAAGGGCAGGGCGGCGAGGTGGCGGGCACCAACGGCATCCATGCGCCCGCCTGGGAGCGGCGTTTCCTGCCGCAGGAGACCTCCGAGATCCGCATCCATCTCGAACGTGGTGACGACCGCGCGATCGTGCGCGGCGGTGCCGCCCGCACCATCGATGTCCGCATCATGGGCGGCGAGGGCGATGACGTCCTGATCGACTCCACGAGCGCGGCCGGCGGCACAACTTTCACGACGTTCTATGATGCGTTCGGCAACAACACGTTCGTCACCGGTCCACACACGCGGGTGAGCCGCAAGCCGTACGTCACCGCGCAGCCGCCGGAAGACGACGATGATGACGATGAGGCCAAACCGAAGCGGGTGGCGCAGGAAGAGCGCCGTGGACGCTATCAGGACCTGATGAACACGGAAGGCGGCTTCGTCGAGTCGAAGACGAAATCCGAATGGACGCGCGATTGGGGCGAACAGAAAGGTCTGGGCCCCGCGTTCGAGCTGCACGAAGGCAGCGGCCTCGTGCTGGGCCTCGGTTATGGCAAAACCGACTTCGGTTTCCGCCGCGTGCCGTACGAGACCCGCTACGCGTTGACCGGCCTGGTCTCACCGACCACCGGCCGGCTGGGCGCACAGCTCGAGTGGGACCACCATCCGGAGAATTCGCACTGGAGCTTCGGCCTGCTCGCGCGTGGCACGCAGTTCGAAGCCAACCGCTTCTTCGGCTGGGGCAACGACTCACCATTCGATGATGTGAGTGGCTCCCTGGTGGTGCGTGACGAGGCGTTCGTCCATCCCATGCTGCGCTACACCTTCGAAGGCGGATACCTGTCCGCCGGACCGATCGCGCGCTGGACCAGCCTGAAGCCCGAAACGGGCAGCGTCGCCGACGCGTTCATCACCGATGAATCGGCTTCGCATTACGGCGGGCGTGCGGATTTCGTCGTGAACGCCACCGATAATGCGGCGCTGCCGCGGCGCGGCTTCACTCTGAACACGTCGGCGCTCGCATTCGAGAGTCACGGCGTGGCGCGCGGCACCGCGGCCACGTACCTGTCGATCGGCTCGCCCGTGCTGGGCTTGCGCGTGGGCGGCAGCAAGGCGTTCGGCGATCAGTTCCTCCCCGATGCCGCGTTCATCGGTGGCCAGGCCACGCTGCGTGGCTATCGCTACAATCGTTTTGCCGGCGACGCCGCCGTGTTCGGTGGCGCGGAGCTGCGCATTCCATTGACGCGCGCCGTGCTGTTCACGCGCGGTGATCTCGGCATCCTGGGCCTGGCCGACGCCGGTCGCGTGTGGCTCGACGGCGAGTCGCCCGGCGGCTGGCACACCGCATTCGGTGGCGGGCTGTGGTTCCATACCATCGGACAAAC
Organism: uncultured bacterium; assembly: GCA_966424955.1. Classification (GTDB taxonomy): domain Bacteria; phylum Gemmatimonadota; class Gemmatimonadetes; order Longimicrobiales; family RSA9; genus CBJLQC01. The sequence continues at coordinate 10,431 of CBJLQC010000010.1, forward strand.
CATCAGTGTCTCATATGCCAAGGGCGAAGACGAAGGTCGTCTCTACATCAAGTTCGGAGCCCCGTTCTGACCGCATGACACCCGAACGCGTTCTCCGCTTCGAAGTACCCGGCCGTGACGTCCTCGACGCCATGGCGCGTGCGCCGCTGCCCTTCGCGCTGGAGGAGCAGTCGAGCGACGCGCGCTTCTTCCGCGTCGTCTATTTCGACACGGCCACCAATGATCTCGAGAACAAGGGCGCGACGGTGCGCCTCAGCATCGACGATCGCGGCAAGCAGGTGCTCAGTGTCGATGTGCGCGATCACGTCGCCGAGAACGGCGGCGTCACGCGTCGCCATGCCGAGTCCGAAGTCACGGCCACCGATCCTTCCGTGCTGTTCAGCGGACTGGGTGAGGCCGCGCAGATCGTGCGTGCGCTCATCGACCCGCGCCGGCTGATCGCCGCGCTGGAGCTGGAAATCATGCGCCGCCTGCGCGTGGCGCGTTCGGCCACGCTGGACGCCGAGCTGGCCTTCGCATACGACGCGGTCACGGTCCGCAAAGGCGACGCGACCGGCGAGTTGTTCGAGCTGGAAGTGTGTCTGCCGAATGAGCAGTCCAATGGGCTGGAAGGACTCGTCCAGGAGCTGGAGAGCACCCACCAGGCACGCCTGACGCTCACGGAAACCGTCAGTCGCGCGCGCGAGCTGCTGCGGCGCATGGAAATCGAGCGGCTCCAGCAAAACGTCAAAGCCGCGCGCGAGGTAGCGGTGGTGCCGTACGATCGCGGCCGCGTCGCGCTGTGCCGGCAGGCCACGCACCTGCGCGTGCCGTCCGGTCGCGGCAGTGGTCATGACGCGGTGCGCCGCGTGCTCTCCGAGCACTTCGGCCGGCCCTACGGCCGCATCCGTTACCTGGGCACCAACCCGGGCACGGAAAGCCATCCCAGTGTCGAGGTGTGGCTCGCGGAAGACGTCGCCAATCTGAAGAACCAGACGGTGTGGACGCGCCTCGAGGATGTGCTGAACATGGTCGGCACGCCTACACTGCGCGATGCGCGCACGCTGGCCGCGCTGAATGCGCTGGCGCGCTCCAACGTGGTCGGCCGTGCCGCGCTGCGCGGCCGCATCGGCCAGCTGGAATCGGAGGAAGACGATTCCGATACCGCGACACTGTTCGAGCTGACGGTATCGAATCAGAGCGCGCAGGGTCTGGAGATCGACGATGTCGCGCCCAAGGATGTGCCGCCGCAGCTGCTGCTCAACCCGGACATCAGCCGTCTGCTGTTCGACGAACGCATCCTGGTCATGGTCGAAGATCCGGAGATGCCGCTGCTCGAGCGCGTGAAGTTCCTGTCCATGTTCTGGTCGCGGCTGGACGACTTCTTCATGACCCGTATCGCCGACTTCAAGGAGCAGGTGGCGGAAGGCGAGAAGGAGCTGAGCCCGGACGGCCTCACGCCCCTCGAGCAGCTGGAAGCGAACCGGCTGCGCGCGCGTCACGTTGCCGAGCGCGCCTACGCGGGATTGATCGAGCAGCTGCTGCCGCAGCTGGCGGAGCAGGGCATTCACATCCTCGAATGGGAACAGCTGTCCGACGCGGATCGCCGCTACCTGAGCGACACCTACACGCAGCGCGTGGAAACCGTCATCACGCCGGTCATCGCGGACCCGACGCATCCCTTCCCGCACATCCGTAACCTGCGTCCGTCGATCGCCGCGATCGTGCGGCTGCCGGAAAGCACGCGCGAGCACTTCGTCGCGATCCAGTTGCCGGGTGAGCTGCCGCGCTTCGTGCCCTTGCCGGGTGACAAGCGCTTCGTCCCGCTCGAGGAAGTCATCCTCGCCGTGCTGCCCAACCTCTATCGCGGACTCGAAGTCGTGCGCGCGCACACCTTCCGCGTCACGCGCAGCGGCAACCTGGAGGTCGCCGAGGAGCCGGCCGGCGGCATCCTGCCGGCCGTCGAAGCGGAAGTCGCGCGCCGGCCGTTCGGTGGCCCGGTCCGCCTGGAAGTGGAAAGCAACATGCCGCCCGGGATGCGCGACCGCATCCTGCGTGAGCTGCAGTTCGAGATCCCGGAGTCGGTGACGATGCTGAGCGAAGCCGATGTCTTCCCGGTCGAGCGCTTCGTCGACCTGGTCGCGCTCAAGGAGATCGCCGGCCTGTCCGTGCCCGGGCTGCATTTCCCCGGCATCGAGCGCAACGTGCCGTTCGCCCCGGACGTCTCGATCTTCGAGCAGCTCCGCGCGGGCGACCGCCTCGTCTGCTTCCCCTACGATTCATTCGATCACAGCGTCGAGCGCCTGATCACGGAAGCAGCCGACGATCCCGACGTCGTCTCGATCAAGATCACGCTCTACCGCACGGACCGCGATTCGCGGATCGTGCAGGCGCTGGCCCGCGCGCGCGAAGCCGGCAAGGGCGCGTTTGCGCTGGTCGAGCTGAAAGCCAGCTTCGACGAGCGGCGCAATGTCGAGTGGGCGCGCTCCCTCGAGAGCGCCGGCGTGCACGTGGTCTACAGCCCGGCCAACTTCAAGGTGCACGCGAAAACCGCGCTGGTCGTACGCAACGAAAACGGCGAGCCCAAGCGCTACGCCTATATCGGCACCGGCAACCTGAATGCGGCGACCGCGCGCGGCTACACCGACATCGGCCTGTTCACGACCGATCCCGAGCTGACCGAAGAAGTGAATGGCGTCTTCAATCTGCTGACCGGCTATTCGGCGGGCGCGCAGTTCAAGCATCTGCTCGTTTCGCCGTTCACCATGCGCTCGCGCTTTCTCGAGCTGCTCGACCGTGAGGTCGAGCACGCCAAGGCGGGACGCCAGGCGCAGGTTCGCGTGCAGATGAACGGTCTCGCCGACCGGCGCATGATCAGCGCGCTGTACCGCGCTTCCCGCGCCGGCGTGCGGGTCGAAATGGCGGTGCGCGAGATCTGCTGCCTGCGTCCCGAGCTGCCCGGCGTGTCCGACAACATCACGGTGGTCAGCAAGCTCGGTCGCTTCCTGCAGCACTCGCGCATCTTCCGCTTCGAGAACAATGGCGACCCCGAATATTTCATCGGATCCGCCGACTGGCGTCCGCGCAACCTGTCCAAACGCGTGGAAGTGGTGACGCCGATCAGGGACCCGCAGCACCGCGCCGTGCTGGACGAGCTGCTGGATTCCTACCTGACCGACCCGGACGCCTGGCGCATGCGCCCCGATGGGGCGTACGTGCGGGCCGACCAGGTCGTGGGCGCGGCCGTGACTGGCAAATCGGCGGAAACTACGGTCGCGGCCGATTGAACGAACTCGGGCGCGGTCGCGGGCGCGGGGGCGGGCGCGGGTAACCGCTCCGGGCGTGGGCCGCGGCTCGCGGGTCGTGGGGCGCGGGACGCTTCCCCTCACCCGCCTCAGTCCGCGACCGCGCCCCGATCAATCGCGCCCTACCGGCCGTGCCCGAGGCAGTTGCCCGCCCCCTCGCCCGCGCCCGCGCCCGCGCCCGAATTCGTAACCAGAACTTTCCTTCCTCCCCCGACGTAATACCGCAAGCGGCCTCACCCTTGCCGGAACGTACCGCATGCGAGTGCCTCAGCGAGTGACCGATTTCTTCGACCGTCTACGCCACCGGGCGCAGCCGGTCGTCGCGCGCTTCAGGACCGATCGCCGGTGGGGCTACCGGGTGCTGGCCCTCGCGGTCGGCGGTGTCCTCATCCTCGACTTCTCGCTCTACGCCACCTGCGGGCTGCGCGGCTGTCCGGATCCCGCACGCCTGGTCGCGTACCAGCCGGGCGGCGCATCCGTGCTGCTCGACCGCAATGGCCGCAAGTTCGCGGACCTGGCGCCGGTCCAGCGCGAGACGGTGAAGCTCACGGCATTGCCCGACCACGTGTCCAGCGCGTTCGTGGCGATCGAAGACAAGCGCTTTTACGAGCACAATGGCGTGGACTGGATCCGCGTGTTCGGCGCGGCCTTCCGCAACATCCTGTCGGGCGATCTCGATCAGGGCTCCAGCACCATTACCATGCAGTTGTCGCGCAACATCTTCTCGGACCGCATCAATGCATCCGACAAGAGCCTGCGCCGCAAGCTGTTCGAGGCGCGCGTCGCCAAGAAGATCGAGCGCCGGTTCACCAAGCAGGAAATCCTCGAGCTCTACCTCAACCACATCTACTTCGGGGGCGGCGCCTACGGCATCCAGTCGGCCGCGCGCTACTACTTCGAGAAGCCGGCCAGCCAGCTGAAGCTGCACGAAGCCGCGCTGCTGGCCGCCTTGCCGAAAGCGCCTGCGCACTACGATCCGCGCACCAAGCCGCAGCGCGCGCGGCAGCGGCGCAATCTCGTGCTGGCGACGATGGCGGAGCAGGGATTCATCACACAGGAACGAGCGAATGCCGCAAAGGAGCTGCGGCTGGGCGCGACGCGTGATGCACCGGGCTTCCACGGGCAACGGCCGCTGGGTGCCTACTTCGCGCAGATCGTTCGCAAGGAAGTCGAGGAGCGCATCGGCGAAGATGTGTACCGGAAGAAGCTGCGCATCTACACCACGTTGGACATCACCGCGCAGAAGGCCGCGGAGGAAGAGCTGAACCGACAGTTGCGCGCCGTCGAGCGCGGCGCCTGGGGCGCCGTTTCCGGCGAGCAGTACGCTGCCTACGACAGCTGGCGGCCGGAAGGCCCGCAGTACTTGCAGGGCGCGGTCGTCGTCATGGAAGCCGCGACCGGCGACATCATGGCGCTGGTCGGCGGTCGTGATTTCCGTCATTCACGCTTCAACCGCGCCACCCTCGCGCGGCGGCAGTCCGGCAGTGCGTTCAAGCCGTTCGTGTACGGTGCCGCGATCGCGAAAGGATACGCCCCCAGCCAGCCGATCCTGGATGCGCCGGTGCGGCTGGTCTCGGACGGCAAGGCGTGGGAGCCGCGCAACTACGACAACGACCACTACGGCCTGCTGTCGATGCGCTCGGCGCTCGCGTATTCGCGCAACATACCGTCCG
>CBJLQC010000011.1:0-15181 GCA_966424955.1 uncultured bacterium
TGTCGGCGACCAGGACCCCACCGCGCTCGTGCATGATTGCGCACGCGCGATGCACGGCCTCGCGCTGGTAGTCGGCCAGGGCGTAGGCACTGTCGGCAGGGCCGTCAGCCGGGCCGTGTCGCGCCGCGAGGATGCGCAGTGCCGCAGCACGCGCCGGGACTACGATCATGGGCGAGTCGTGGGCTGCAGCAGCTCATCGAGCATATCGGCGACGACGGGCAGCACGTCATAGCCCAGCTCCCACATCTGGTCGAACCGCCGCGCGCATCGCCGCCGCGCGTTGGGTTCGGTCAGCACGCAGGTGAGGGCAATCCCATCGGCGGGATAGGGCAGCTCGGAGTAATGCGCGCCGATGAGCGCGGCGTCATCGAAGACGGAGAAGTCAGGGTGCCACTGAAAGCGCGGCACGCTGCGCACCTCGAGCAGGCCGGAGCCCACCAGTGCGCGCAGGCGGCGGATCTGCTCGGTGGGGCGGGAGCGAGCCTGGAGCAAGGCGTCCGCGTCCAGCTTGCCGACCACGACGCGCAGGCGGCGGAGTCTCAGGGTTTCGGCAGCCTGCACGTCGAGGCCGGCGAGCCGCAGATGAGCAACGGCCATATCGACGTGCGTGGATGAGCTCATGAGTGCGCTGAAGGTTTCGCGCATGGAGGGCGTGGTGAACTCATCGAGCACGGTCATGCATCGGCTCCCTTGAGCCACGCATCGAAGCGCCGGAGCGCGAGCATGGCGGTGGTACCAAGGCCGTACGAGCGGCCAACCAGCTCATCGAGCTGCTGCTGCTGACTCTCTTCGATGGTGCCGCGCGCGTGCGCTTCCCGCGAGATGTCGGCGAATCGCGTGAGTTCGGTCGTGCGCCAGGACAGCGGCAACGGCAGCATGCCGATGGTGCACGCGAAGAAGCGGAAGTGCGCATCCTTGGCGCGCTCCGCGATGGCCCGCGCGAAAACGCGGACAGGCAAGGAGTTGAAGTAGGCGGCGAGCACGTGCGCTTCCGCCTCCTCTGCCGGGATGTAGTAAACGGTGTTGAGCAGGATCAACGGACGGGCTCTTCCCAGACAATCAGCGGTGGGAGGGAGCACCACTGCTTTCAGGGTGTTGGCCAGGTCGTGCCACGCGACCCGGTAAGTGCTGCCGATTGAGCCCACGTGTTGCAGCGCTCCGAAGCGCCCTCGACTATCCGGTCGCGAATGCGCGCGCAGATAGCGAAGGACCCGGCGCGGCGGCACGTGGTAGCTGCCGGTTTCGTCGTCATGGCAGGCGATGATTTTTTGCTGGACCTGCGCGCGCCATGCGGCGATATCGCAGCCACGTGCGAGCGGCCGCAGGGAATCCTCCTCGATATGTGCCTCGAACCCGCCCTCGCTGCGGATCCACGCGAGGTTGCCGAGTTTGCCGCGCGCCTCGGCCACGATCAGCGCGTCGTTGGAGCCGGTGACCACGCCGCGTCTCACCTGCAGGTGCGCCGACAGTACCGGACCGCTCTGCCGCATCTGCGCCATGGCGGCCCGAACCGCGGGCGGCACGAGCAGCCAGGATGAGCGCGGATCGCCGTCGCTGAAACGGAGCTGTCCGCCGGGAATACCAAAGACGAGCGGCGGCCGGCCACGGCGGATCATGGTTATGGATGCCTGGCCGGCGGGCGCACCGGATTTCCGGCGCGCGATAACGATCGCGGCGAACGCGTCCGCCGCGAAGATCGAGCGCTGGTCCAGGCTGTGGTCCTCGAGCGACAGCACATCCATATGCGCGAGCAGGAACTCGCGGGCAGCGCCCGCGGACGCCGAGCGCAGAAACTTTGCGGGCAGAACGATCGCGAGGGTTCCTCCCGGCGCGAGAAGCGTGATGGCGCGCTCTAGAAAGACCAGCGCGAGGTCGACCTGCCCGGCCGAGCGGCAAACGGAACACCGGCGCTTGATCGCGGCGCTCAGATGCTTCGGCCAGTTGTGCGAACGCACCCACGGCGGATTGCAGAAGATGATGTCGAAGCCGGTCTTCTGCGCATCGGCGAAGTGGACGTTGAAGCTGAAGAAAGGCAGCGCGCCGTTCTCTTTCAGGTTGCGATTCAGCCGGCGCAGCTCGTTAATGCGTGTTTCCAGTAACCGCAGCTGCTGTCGGGCGGCGATGGCGGAATCGGGAACGTCGCCGAAAAGATCGCGCATGCCCGCAGTTGCGCGCAGGTCGCGCGACCGGTAATCGAAGCTGTGCTGAAGCGCGTGCAGCCAGGCACGCGCGAGCTGGCGCTCGCGCCGCGCCACCAGGCGTTGCACGGCGAGGCGCTCATCCGGATCGCACGTCGTGTACTTCTGCACCAGTGGCTGCAGCACGCGGCGCGCCGCGCGGACCTCCGCACTGGCCACACTTTCTGCGGCCAGGTCGAGCGGGTCGATGAGGGCGTCGCCCTGGCGGATGCGGCGATCGAGGTTGGGCAGCGGCTGCACCTTGCCGTGGGGCGAGTCCGGAATCAGGCAGAGCCACAGGCGCAGCGCGCACAACAGCGCGGCATCATGCTGCAAATCGAGGCCGTGCAGGTTGCGCGCGACGACGTCGCGGCGGATGTCGTCGCTTTCGCAAGGTTCGAGGGCGGCGCGCTGCTCGGAGATGACCGCGAGCGCCTCGAGCAGAAACGCGCCGGACCCACACGCCGGATCCAGCACGCGCACCTCGCGGAGCACGCGCGCAGCGTGGTGACCTGGATAGGAGCCGAGGTGCGTGTCGAATGCGGACCGCACCATACGCCGCACGACCGGCGCGGGCGTATAGAACGTGCCCGTGCTCTGTCGTGTCGCATCGGCCATCAATCCCTCGAAAACACGTCCGAGCATCTCGGGATCGACGGCCAGGTTGCGATCGGATTCGCGCGCGGTGAAGCGGTATCGCTCGAGCAGGTGCTCGAAGACACCGCGCATGACACTGTCGGCGAGGTCGAGGGTGGGAAACCGTCGTTCGAGCGGGTGGCGCTCGAACAGTCCGCCGTTCAGGTAAGGCAAAGCGCCCAGCGCAGCCGCCCGCCGGGTACGCTTCTCGGGGCGGCGGTTCAGCACACCAAAAAACAGCGGGCGCAGCATGCCGCGATACAACGTATAGCGTCGCGGCTGAGCGAAGTGGACGCGCAGGGCGTTCAGGAAAAAATCGAGATCGCCGTTCAGGAAGCCGCGACGCTGCAGGAAATACAGGAACATCAGCCGGCTGAGCAGCAGGAGCGCGAGTTGAGCGCGCTCGGCTTTCGCCGACGTCGCGATTCCCTGCCACGCCTCGGCAACCAGGGCGCGCTGTCCGCGGAAATCATCGAAAAACCGTTTCGTGACGCGCATGCGATCGAGCGCACGCACGTGCCGTAGCGCCAGCTGCAGCCCACCCTCGCCGTTCTGCGGCACCAGCTCGGACAGCGCATCGACATCGGTAGCGTGGATGCGGCCGCGGTCCAGGATGAGCGTGTGCAAGTCGTGGGGACCGAACGTCGCGATGCAGACGCGGGTGTAATCGGTCGAGGAAAAGACGAACAGTTGCGGACCGGTACCGTAGGCAGCCTGCAGCCGCCGCGCGGCAGGTTCGATCTCGCCGATGTCGAAATGCGCAGCGTGGACGAGCAGACAGCTCAGCGTGCCGCGCTGTCCCAGCAGCTCGACGGCCGGATCCGACAGCGTGGTCGGCTCGGCAGAGAATCCGATGCTGCGCGCGAAGGCGAGGATGCCAGCACGCGAGAAAATGTTTTCAGCAATGTTGCGCACGCGCGAAAGACCGCACGCGCACCGGGGCGTTCAAATAGAAGTTAGGGCACGGGGAGCAGCGCGATCTGCGCGCGATCGATCGAGGGCACTTCGTGACATTCGCGGCAGCGCGCCTCGTAGGACTCCAGGCCACCGACCTGGATGGTCGGCCCCTCGGCGGGCGCGGGCTGACCGTTGATCAGCCGCTGGTTGCGCGTGGCCAGGTTGCCGCAGCGCACGCAGATGGCGTGCAGCTTGGTGACGGTTTCCGCGATCGCCAGCAGGCTGCCCATCGCGCCGAATGGCTGGCCGCGGAAGTCCATGTCGGTGCCCGCCAGGATGACGCGCACGCCGTGATCGGCCAGGACATTGGCGACATCGACGATACCATCGTCGAGGAACTGCACTTCGTCGACGGCGACGACGTCGGCATCGGCGCGCACGAGCTCGGCCAGATCGAGCGAGGTGGAAATCGGCACCGCCTCGACCTGGCCGCCATCGTGGGAGCCGATGCGGCCAATGCCGCCGTAGCGCTCGTCGAGGTGTGATTTGAATACTTGAACGGACTTTTTGGCGAGGGTCGCGCGCCGGACGCGGCGCATCAGCTCTTCAGACTTGCCGCTGAACATCACGCCGCAAATGACTTCGACCCAGCCGCCTCTACCTGCGTAATCCATTTGCGCTGGAATTTGCGGTAGTGCAGACGTGCCGGTCAATGCATGCAGGACGCGGAGGTTGGACGGATGAGGACGCAGATCCGCGGAGGACGCAGAGGGGGAGTGGAGAGATGACGTTGAAAGCGGTGTTGCTGGATGTCGATGGAACGCTGATCGACAGTAACGACGCACATGCGCGCGCCTGGGTTGATGCCGGGCGGGAATTCGGGCACGATATCGAGTTCGATCATGTGCGCTGGTTGATCGGCATGGGTGGCGACAAGGTGCTGCCCGAAGTCACCGGGCTGCAGGAGAAAAGTCGGGAAGGCGAGCAACTGCTGGCGCGGCGCGGTGAGATTTTTCGCGAGCATTACCTCCCGAAGCTGAAGCCGTTTGCGGGTACGCGTGAGCTGCTCGAGCGAATGGCGGGCGATGGCCTCAAGCTGGTGGTCGCCACTTCCGCGAGCGAGGAGGATCTACAGGCGCTCCTGGAACAGGCCGGCATTCAGGACCTGATCGACCGGGCGGCGAATAGCGACGACGCCGAGGAATCGAAGCCGGCACCGGACATCGTCGAAGCAGCCCTCGGCCGCGGCCGGGTCGGGCCGGACGAAACCGTCATGATCGGCGATACGCCGTACGACATCGGGGCGGCGCAGCGCGCGGGCGTGCCGATCATCGGTTTCCTGTGCGGGGGCTGGGAGGCCGAGGACCTGCGGGGTGCCGTATCCATATATGATGGGCCGGCCGACCTGCTGACTCGCTACTCCTCGTCGATATTGCGCAAAAAATAGTCGTTTCAGGCTGGTTCCCGGCCCGGGCCTCCTTGGATATCTGCAACAAAGACAGGCATTTTGCCAATTCGGGCCGGCAGGGCACATGTGATGCGGATGACAGGCGCGCGTATCCCCAGTCCCCGGTTTGGAGTGCAATGCGGGAAGTAGCAAGCTCTCGACTCAACTCGATCCTTGCGGATATCACGCGCAAGTCGGAGACCGATTTCGACCTGGTCGCCACGCTGCGGGCGTTGGGCCACATGGCGCAGACGTACACCGGCGCATCGGCCGTCCAGATCACGCGCGACATTCCCGGTCAGGGCGTGGAGCTGCTGGTCGCGCTGGGCGAGGCGCGGGGTGGCAGGCCGCGGCGACTGCCCATAGTGGCGCAGGGCGTCGAGCTGGGCGCGTTCACCATCTTCGGCGCCAACATGTTCGGGCCGGCGACATCGGAGCGGACGGAAGTGCTGGTAGACCTGGCGGCCGCAGCCATGGAGCGGGTGGCACGCACGCAGGAAGACAGCATCGATCCGGCGCGTTACCGGCTGATCACCGGCGTCGGGCACAATCTCCGCAACACGCTGGGCGCCGCCTCGGGCTACATGCAGCTGGTGGACATGGAGGGGGCGCTCTCGCCGTCGCAGCAGGATTACATCGGCCGGGCGCGCCGCGCGATCAATGCCGGTGTAACGCTGATCGTCGATCTGCTCGAGCTGACGCGCGCGGATGCGGGCAAGCTGACGTTCGAGCGCGAGCCGGTGCACATGCCGGCGATTGCCCGTGAAGCGGTGCGCAAGCACAACCACACGGCGCTGCCGCGCAACGTGCGGATCGTTTTCGACGAATATCCGCAGCACCTGGTGCTCCTCACGGACGCGAGCTACGTGCAACAGATCGTGGACGTGCTGGTCTACAACGCGGTGCGGTACTCGCCGGAAGGCAGCACGGTGAGGGTCAGCGTGGCCGTGCGCGAGGGGCGCCGGTCGACCGACCCGCCGCAGCTCATCAGCGTTTCAGTCAGTGATGAAGGTCCCGGTCTCAAGGAGGCCGAGCTCGTGTTCGAGGAAGTGCACCGTGTCGAGCAGTCGCGCGGCAATGTGCGTTTCCGACTCGCCATCTGCCGGCGCATTGCCCGCCAGCTCGGTGGCGATCTGACGATGGAGAATGGCTCCGACCGCGGCTCGACGTTTACCCTGTGGCTGCCGGCGCCGGAGAGCGCGCGAGTTGCTGCCGGATAACCGGCTGTAGCACCTTCCAGACATTTTCCGCAACGCGCTTCTGCCCCGCGATGTTGGGGTGGATGCCGTCCTCCTGATTCAGCTCGGGCACCGCGGCCACACCTGCCAGCAGAAACGGTACGAGTGCGGCATCGTGTTCTCCGGCCAGGTCACGAAACACCTCGCGAAATTCGGTAGTGTAGCGGCGACCCAGGTTGGGCGGAGCCTCCATGCCGGCGATTACGATGGCGGCATCGGGATAGCGGTCGCGCGTTTGCTTGATTATGGCGTCGAGGTTTTCGCGCATCGCCTCAATGGAGAGGCCGCGCAAACCGTCATTCGCGCCCAACTCGAGGACGAGCACGTGCACGTGCTGCTGCAGCGACCAATCGAGGCGACGTAATCCGCCCGCCGACGTCTCGCCACTGATGCCCGCGTTGACAACGCGCAGTCCATAACCCGCGCTATCCAACTTCTGCTGGATCAACGCAGGATACGCGTACTCGGCGCCGATCCCGTAGCCGGCGGTCAGGCTGGTTCCGAGAAACAGCACGACACCGGTGGTGTCCGGCGCGCGCGGCGCCGAATGGAGCGCGGCACTCGCGGACGAGTCGCTGGCGGGCTCGCCCGGTGCGCACCCGGTGGCGAGGACCAGCGTGGCGCCCGCGCAGGCGCAGGCTATCTTTCGCGTCATGTCTTTGATCATTGCCAGACAACTTACACAAACATATACCAGTGCGGGACGCCCTCTCACGGTGCTTGCCGACGTCAACCTGAGCATTGCACCGGAATCGTTCATCGCCATCGTAGGTCCGTCCGGCAGTGGCAAAACCACGCTGCTCGGCTTGCTGGCCGGATTGGATCGCCCGAGCGCGGGCGCGGTCGAGCTCAACGGCCAGGACCTCAGTGCTCTTACCGACGACGAGCGCGCCCGGTTTCGTGCCCGGAACGTCGGCTTCGTATTCCAGACGTTTCAGTTGATCCCGACGCTCACCGCCCTGGAAAATGTGATGGTGCCGATCGAGCTGGCGGGGCGCGCGGCCGGCGCGGAGCCGCGCGCGCGCGGGCTGCTGCAGCAGGTCGGGCTGGGCGGCCGGGTCGAGCACTACCCGGCGCAGCTGTCGGGGGGCGAGCAGCAGCGCGTGGCACTGGCACGCGCGTTCGCCAATCAACCGAAGGTGTTGTTTGCAGACGAGCCGACCGGCAATCTCGATGCGGAAACGGGGCGCCGCATCATCGATCTGCTCGTGGAGCTGAACGCAGCCGCGCACACGACGCTGATCATGGTGACGCACGACCTGGAGCTGGCGGCCCGCGCACATCGCATCGTTCGACTGAACGGCGGAAGGATCACGAGCGATGCGGCCTGAGATCGCGAGCGGCCGGACGGCACGGTGAGCTTCGTCCTGCGACACGCGGTGCGGGAAGGGCGCGCCAGCTGGAAACGGCTGGCGCTCTACATGAGCTCGATCACGCTGGGCGTGGCCGCGCTGGTTGCGATCAACTCGTTTCGAACGAATGCAGTCAATTCCGTAGCCGCGGAATCACGCGCGCTACTCGGCGCGGATCTGCGGTTGTCGAGCAATCGCGCGTTTCCGGAGCCCGTGCAGCTGCTGCTGGACACGGCGGCCACCAAATACGATGTCGCGCGGATGACGACCGTCGTCTCCATGGGCGTGGCCGCGTACTCGGGCGACACGCGGCTCGTGCAGGTGCGCGCCATCGAGCCGGGTTATCCGTTCTATGGCAGCGTGGTCACCGAGCCGCGCGCGGCCTGGCAGGGATTGCATCAGCGCCCCAGCGCGGTCGTGGACGAAGCGCTGCTCACCCAGCTCGGCATGCAGCCCGGCGACACGCTGCTGCTGGGCGAGGCGGCGTTTGTCGTGAGTGGATCGTTCGTCAAGGCGCCGGCCGACTTCAATTTCCGGACGATCATCGGGCCGCGCGTGTACATCAGCGAGCAATACCTGCCGCAAACCGGGCTGCTGGGGCTGGGCAGTCTGGCGCAGTACCAGGCTTTCGTGCGCGTGCCGGACATGAAAGACCTGGAGCGCTTCGTGGACCGGCGGCACGACCTGTTTCGCCGCAACCTCATCGATTTCGACACGGCGGACGAGCAGGGCGAGAACCTGACGCGCATGCTCGACACCATGAGCCGCTTCCTGGGGCTGGTCGGCCTGGCGGCGCTGCTGCTGGGCGGCATCGGCGTCGCCACCGCGGTACATGTATTCATCAAGGGCAAGCGCAACGTCATCGCGGTACTGCGCTGTCTGGGCGCGCGGCAGCGCGTAGTCTTCGCGGCCTATCTGCTGCAGGCCGCGGCGCTCGCGCTCGTGGGAGCGCTCGTTGGTGTGGCACTTGGCTTCGCCGTGCAGGCATTGCTGCCGCGACTGCTCACCGCGGTGGTTCCCTTCGACGTGCCGTTCGCGGTGGACTGGCCGTCGGTCGGCGCCGGGGTCGGAATCGGCCTGCTGGTCGCGGTACTATTCGCCCTCGTGCCGCTGCTATCGATACGCGGCGTGTCACCGCTGCAGGCATTACGCGTCGATTACGAGCCGGTTCGCCGACGCTTCGATGCGTATCGCATCGCCGCCTACATGGCGCTGGTGGCCGGCATCACCGGGCTGAGCCTCTGGCAGGCGCGGGACTACCGCCCCGGCCTCGCGTTTGCCGGCGCGCTGGCGTTTACACTGGGGGTACTGTGGCTCACCGCGTGGCTGCTGATCCGCGCGACGCGTCGCTTCTTCCCGCGCCGGGCCGCCTTCCCGGTGCGGCAAGGCATCGCCAATCTGTTCCGGCCGCACAATCAGACCGTGTCGGTGACGCTGTCGCTCGGCTTCGGCGTGTTCGTGATCGCGTCCATGCTATCCGTGCAGTCCAACATACTCGGCTGGCTGGACGTCGAGCAGCGCGTGAATGCGCCGAACCTGCTGGCCTTCGACATCCAGTCCGACCAGCGCGATGATGTGGCCGCGGTGTTCCATGAGAATGGCATTAGCGCCGTCACGTTCACGGCCATTGTGCCGGCGCGCATCACCCATATCAATGGCGTGGGCGTGGATGCGCTGATGCAGAGCACCGAAGCCCGCAAGATCGAGCCGTGGACACTCCGGCGGGAATACCGGCATACCTATCGTGACACGCTGGTCGCCTCGGAGGAGGTAGTGGCCGGCCGGTTCGCGCACGGCGCGGGTAGGCGAAGTGGCGACGCGGTCGAGATCTCGATCGAGGAAGATGTCGCGCGTGGCTTGAACGTGGGATTGCAGGATCGCATTACCTGGGATTTCCAGGGCATGCCGATCGAGTCACGCATTACCAGCATCCGCAAAGTCGATTGGGCACGCTTCGACACCAACTTTTTCGTCGTGTTTCCGACCGGTGTGCTGGAAGCAGCGCCGCAAACGACCGTGGCGGTGGCGCGCGTGCCGGACGTGGCAGTGCGTGGCCGCCTGCAGCGCGACCTGGTCGCCTCGCATTCGAATGTGTCGGTGGTCGATCTGTCGACGATCCGTGAGGCGTTCGAGGACATGATCGGCAAAGTGACGATGGCCGTGCGCTTCATGGCGCTGTTCAGCATTATTGCGGGGTTGATCGTGCTGATCGGGGCCGTGGCGACGTCGCGCTTCCAGCGTTTGCGCGAGAGCGCGCTGCTCAAGACGTTGGGTGCCACGCGCCAGCAAATCCGGCAGGTGCTGGTCACCGAGTACGCCGCGCTGGGACTGCTGGCGGCCGCGACCGGCGTGCTGCTCGGCGGGCTGGCTGGCTGGGCACTCATCACGTTTCTTTTCAAGCTGGAATATCGGCCGCCGTGGCCGGGGTTGTTGCTCCTGTGTGCCGGGGTCGCGCTGCTGGCCGTGATCATCGGACTACTGAACAGCCGCGACGTGTTCCGGCGTCAACCACTCGCCGTGCTGCGAGAAATTTCGGAGTAGAGCATGCCGCAATCGATCATCCAGGTAGATGCATTCACGTCCCGCCCGTTTGCCGGGAATCCCGCGGCCGTGTGCGTAATGGAGCAGCCCGCCGACGATCAGTGGATGCAGAACGTCGCGAGTGAAATGAATCTGACGGAAACGGCAGTCCTGAATCCGCAAGGTGATGGTTATCGTCTGCGCTGGTTCACGCCCACCGTAGAGGTGGATCTGTGCGGCCACGCCACGCTGGCCAGTGCGCACGTGCTCTTCGAGACCGGCCGGCTGGCGCCCGAAGAGACGGCGCGCTTTCACACCAGGAGCGGGCTACTCACCGCCGACCGTCAGGAGGGCTGGATCAGGCTGGACTTCCCGGCCAGTCCGCCGCAGGCCGTGGCTGCGCCACCCGCGTTCGACAAAGCGCTCGGTGACGCGCGCCTCGGCTACATCGGCAAGAGCAGCTTCGACTACATCGTCGAAGTCGAGTCGGAAGCCGTGGTGCGCGAGCTGACACCGAATCTCGGACTGATCGAGCTGTTGCCCGCGCGCGGTGTCATCGTGACGGCGCGCTCCAATGACCCACAATACGATTTCGTTTCGCGCTTCTTCGCGCCTGCGGCCGGCGTGCCCGAAGATCCCGTGACCGGCTCGGCGCATTGCTGCCTCGCCCCGTACTGGGCTGCGCAGCTGGACAAGGCCGAGCTGGTCGGCTACCAGGCTTCCGCGCGCGGCGGCGTGATCAAAATGGCCGTGCATGGCGAGCGCGTGCACCTGCTGGGACAGGCGGTTACGGTCTTGCGGGGCGAGCTGCTATGAATGGCAGCAGGGCAACCGCGGTCGCCACGTGCACGGGCATGAAGAGGGCGATGATTTCGCCGTTGACCTGGTCGAGCGTCGGCAACACCTGGAGCAGAAAGCCGAGGACGGAGAGGCCGGCGATGACGAGGGCGAGGCGGCTGGCGGTTTTTTGGGCGCGTCCTTGCAACAGGGCGAGCGGCGCCAGCACGGCGAGCGCGAGGAGCAGCGGATTGGCCTGGAGCAGGTTCTCGTTGTAGTAGGTGACGGCGTGATCGGTGAACGCCCAGAGCAATGTAATGAGCGTGCCGAAGAAGCCGGTTACCAGAGCCCATGCACCGATGAGAACGGCGAGCGCGATGCGGCGCCTGCGTGATGGCGTGCCGCGGCCGAGCCAGAGCAGCAGTCCGGCGAGCGCGAGGCCAACGAGCAGGTACCATACGATGAGGTTGGGCGCCTGCGCCGGGCGGGGCGCGCGATCGGCCTGGAAGATCGTGGACTCGCGGGCGACCAACGGCACTTCGCGGCCGGCTGCATCGCGCACGCGCACCTGGCGCACGGCTTCTTGCAGCTCCATGGGAATGAAGGCTTCGTCCCACACGGTAAGCGGCTGATCGATGGGGTGGCCCATGGCGAGCTGCAGGCCGGTGTAGGTCAGCGGATCGTCGTAGGTGAGCCTCTGTGTGTGTGAGCGAAACGTTTCCGGCGTCGGTCGTGCCTTCAGCGCGGCCGCCAGCTGACCGCCCACGGCCCGATCGATGGCATCACGCACGCGCGTCGAGCAATTGTCACGATAGTAGTCGTAGCGGTAGAACTTGTTGGCTTCCAGCGCGTTCCATTCGACGAAATCGCGCAACGCCCGCTTCTGCTGCGCCGTGAGATTCAGCTCCTGCATCCAGATGCTGCGATTCTGCTGGACGTAGGCATTGGCAAACAGCTGCGTGTCGTAGCCGGCCATCCAGTAGAGCATCCGTCCCTGCATCAAACGCGGCACGAATCCCGGCTGGTTGAAGTCGAACATGCCCCAGTTATAGGCGATGCTGGTGCCGCGGCTGTTGTCCTCGACGACGATGGCGTTGTGGCCGAAGCGCTCCCAGACCGCGTCTCCGGGTCCGAGCGTCATCAGATAGACACGCAGCTCATCGCCCGGCTGTTGCGCGGGCAGCGCCTGCGCGGCCGCCAGAACGAGCAGCAGGGCACACAGCAGTCGCATCATCGGGTGGCGGCAGCCTGGCGCGGCAGCGGCTCGGGCAAATCCGCCACGACATAGGCGAGTATCGCCAGGGCGGCCGCCGAAAGATTCAGCTCGTGCGGGTCGAGCTTGTCGACCGTGTCGGCTTCCGAGTGATGGTACCAGAAGTATTTGTCGCCCTGGACATTCAGTCCGGCGCCGGGCACGCCCAGCGCCATGATCGGACCAATGTCGGCGCCGCCGCCCCCGCGCGTGATCTCTCCGGCGCCCATACGCGCGAGCAGCGGCTCGATCTGCTTGAGAATGGCAAACGCGGAATCGGAGGCGGTTACGCCAAAGCCCAGCGGCTTGAAGACGCCGGCGTCGGATTCGATGGCCAGGACGTGCTTGTCCAGCTCGGCGCGATGCGCATCGCGATAACCGTTGCCGCCGCGCAGCCCGTTTTCCTCATTGGTCCACAAGACGACGCGCACGGTACGGCGCGGCCGCAGTCCCAGCTGCTTCATCAGCTTGACCGCCTGCCACGCGGCCACGCAGCCGCCGGCGTCATCCATGGCGCCATTGCCGACGTCCCACGAATCGCTGTGCCCGCCGAGGACGACGACTTCGTCCGGCCGCTCGCGGCCCCGCAGCTCGGCAACGACGTTGCGGGACGGCGCGTCGGGCAGCGTTTGCGCCGCCATTTTCAGATTGACGATGACGCGCTCGCCGCGACGCTGCATGCGGTGGAGCATGCGTGCGTCCTCGACCGTGATCGCGGCGTGCGGAATCCGGGCGACGGTGCTGTCGTAGGACATGACACCAGTGTGCGGCGTGCGCATCGAGAAGGAGGCAACCGACGAGATCAGGCTGGCTACCGCGCCGGCCCGCGCGGCCGCGATCGCGCCCTGCGTGCGGTAGCGCACGGTCGCGCCATAGCCGGTGAACGGTACATCGAACAGCACGATTTTGCCTTTGGCCTCGGCGGCGCGACGCGTCAGCTCATCGAAATCGGAGACCACCACGACTTCTGCGGTTATGCCCTCGGGCGGCGTGGCGATGCTGCCACCCAGTCCGAGCATGCGCAGGCTCACGCGTCGCGGCTCGATCAGCTCGACGCTTTCCGCGCCGCGCACCCAGCGCGGCACCATGACCGGCTCGCCGCGCACATTCTCGAGGCCGTCCTCCCTCATGCGCGCGATGATCCAGTCCAGCGCGCGCTCGAGGTTGTCGGTGCCGCTGAAGCGCGGGCCGAAACGATCGGTGAGCTCGGCCAGTTGCTGATATGCCGACGAATCGGCGGTCGCCGCCCGGATCAGGCGATCGGCCGTCGCGGAGTACTGCTGAGAAAGAGATTGTGCGGAAAGCGACGTCGCACAAAACAGGAGCAGGAGAAACGCGCGCATGATCATGGCGCGCATTCTAAAGCAAAAAGGCCGGAACCGCTAAGGTCCCGGCCTTTTCGTACGACCAACCGTTCGAGTTAGCTGCCCGCGCTCTGGCGCAGCTGCTCGTTGGCGACGATGACCACTTCGACGCGGCGGTTCTGCGCGCGGCCTTCCGCGGTCTCGTTGGACTCGATGGGCTCGCCTTCGCCGCGGCCGGCGGTCTTCACGCGCGTGCGCGTGACGCCCTGCGAGGCCAGGAACGTCGCGGCCGAGGATGCGCGCCGCTCGGACAGGCCCTGGTTGTAGGCGTCGGAGCCGGTCGCGTCGGTGTGGCCGACGATGAGCACGTCGGTATCCGAGTACTTGCCCAGGCTCTCGGCCAGGTTGGTCAGGTTCTCGCGCGCGGCGCCGGTAATGGCGTCCGAGTCATACGCGAAGAGCAGCCCCGAATCGAACGTGACCACAATGCCCTCGCCGACGCGCTCGACGCGCGCGCCCGGGATCTCCATAGCCAGCTCTTCGGCCTGCTTGTCCATGCGACGGCCGATAATCGCACCCGCGGTGCCACCCACCGCCGCGCCGATGATCGCGCCCTTCGCGGTCGAACCGACCTTCTTGCCTATGATGGCGCCGACTGCGCCGCCGCCGGCAGCACCGATCACGGCGCCCTTCTGCGTGTTCGACATCGACGAACACGCCGGCAGCACCGTGGCCACGGCGAGGATCGCCGCTGTCGTCCGCATTGCCTTCGTCATTCCATCCTCCCCTGGTCATGAAATTCAGTGACGCTGAAGATGGGGCAAGCCAAGTGCCATGCAAATCACTGCGCGTAGCGAACCTGGGCGTCCGTTTTTGAGTCATTTCAGGGCGCCGGCGCGTCCTCAGGGAGGGACGATTTGTCCGTCTCGGACCGAGGAAATTTGCTGAGCGGGACGAAAGCGGACATCATAGCCGCGGACCCGGACTCGAGGAGGAAGTGGATGAACCAGCGTTGGATCGCGGTCGGCGTACTTGCACTTTGCGCGTGTGCGGGCAATGGGCAAAACGGGCAGGCACAGACAGCGGCCGGCGCGCCGAGCGCCACCAACGCGCAGGAGCGCCTGGCCGCGTCCACCCGCCACGGCGAATGGGTGATGGTCAAGACCGGCGCCGCCGACAGTGTGCGCGCCTGGCTGGTCTATCCCGAGCGACGCGAGAACGCGCCGGTCGTCGTCGTCATTCACGAGATTTTCGGACTGTCCAACTGGATCCGCGCGGTAGCCGACCAGCTGGCCGCGGACGGTTTCATTGCGATTGCGCCGGACCTGCTCACCATGAAGAACCTCCCGAATACGGCCAACGGCGAGCCGAACCCTGATTCGGCAAGGGCGGCGATCCGGACACTCGATTTCGTGAGCTACCAGCGCGCCATCAACGAAACCGCGAAGTACGCGATGAGCTTGCCCGCCGCGACGAAGAAGTACGGTGTCGTCGGCTACTGCTGGGGCGGCACCGCGGTGTTTGCGCACGGACTGATGTATCCGGAGGCGAGCGCAGTGGTCTCCTACTACGGCACGACAC
>CBJLQC010000012.1:0-14653 GCA_966424955.1 uncultured bacterium
GCGAGCTGTTCGAGCAGGGGTCGGGTCAGGGCGTTGGCCATGTCTTATATAACTCCTTGGTCATAAGGTTATATTGACCGCCGCCGCCTGTCAAGCCGACGGCACCAGCGCCACCGCCGTACCCCACGGGTCCCGCGCGATGCTGCCACCCGGCTCCTCCGGGCTGACACTGAAGCCGCCGGCCTGGATGCTCGACACCGCCTCCGCCACCGCCTGCGGATCCGGCAAGACCAGCTGCCAGGAAAGCAGCTGCGGCTCGTCGTGGGCCGGGGCGGTAGCACGGGGTCCGGCCCACGTGTTGTTGCCGAGGTGGTGGTGATAACCGCCGGCTGCAAGGAACAGCGCGCCCGGATAGCTCCAGACCATCACATCCAGGCCGATCGCTTGGTGATAGAATGCCTTTGCATCTTCAATGTCGCCTACATGCAGGTGCACGTGGCCGATGACTGTGCCCGATGGCATACCCGTCCAGGCTTCGCCGGCACCCGCTGCCACGACCGCTTCGAAATCGAGCGGGTCGGTGGCCATGTCCAGCTGGCTGCCCGTCACGCTCCATTCGCTGCGCGGACGATCGCGATAAATCTCGATGCCGAGTCCATCCGGGTCGCTGATGTACAGCGCCTCGCTCACCAGGTGGTCCGCGGCTCCGGGGTGCACGCCGCTGCGGACGAGGTGCTCGAGCGCGCGGCCCAGCGCGGCGCGCTCGGGTAGCAGGATTGCGAAGTGATACAATCCGAGGCGCCGCTGCCGCAGCGGCCCACTCGCGCCCGCCTCGAGAACTACGAGCACCCGATCGTCGACTCCGAGTACGACCGTATCATCGCGGCGTTCGATCTCCTTGAAACCGAGCAGGTCGCGGTAGAAGTCCGACGACCGCTCCAGGTTCGAGACCTGCAGCTTCACCGCACCAATATGCGTGCTGTCCGGGAGCCGGTAGCCTTCCGGGCGAATGCCGTACTCGCCAATTGCCATATATCCTCGTCTTCGCAGAGTTCACACCACGCTACCAGGGGATGAGCAGCACACAAAAAGAATCCACGCCGCTCGAACTCGGGATAGTGAATTCGAACGCGCGTGGACCCTTGTCTGGATGAATCCGGACCGAACGCGAGCTTACAAATCGACCGCCCTGGCCAGCTCCTTGTGGATGCGCGCGACCCGCTCCACCTGCCCCTTCGCGGCAAACCGCTCGTAGAATCCTTCGTTCCGGAATTGACGCTTCATGTCCGCCCACGGCGCCAGCCGATACGTCCAGCGCACGACGCGCTCGGTCGGCGGATCGGCATCCACCTTGGCAAGGTCCGCACAGACGCGCAGCATCGCCTTGATCGTCACCGGCTTCGTGACCATGTAATCCGGATCCGCCCACACCTCTTCCCACACATTGGCGGCCGCCTTGAAGAAATCGCGCACGATCCGGTAGTAGCGCTCGGGGGTGTAATTGCGTTTCTGGATGGTCCGCCACTCGGCCATCAGCCAGCGATGGATCTCGTTGAACAGCTCCGCCTGCAGAATCCACTTGTCCTGGCGGCTGCGCCCACCCAAACGATTGATCCGGTAGCGCAACGGGCTGTCCCCTTCACGGTAAAGCTGGTCCACGATCTTCGCAGCGAATCGCTTGTCCGGTGACGCCCACGTTACCCGCTCATACAGGTCGATCAGGTGGCTCTTGTTGATCCGCGTGGGCGTCGAGTTGATGATGACGAACATCTCCGCCGCGAAATCCTCCGTGCGACCGTCGAAAATCACGGTCGGCACGTAAATCGTCTTCGCCTCCTCCGGATGTGTCTGCAGATAGAAGTACAGCGCGGCCAGGCGGTGCTGACCATCCACGATCAGATACTGCCCGCGTGGCTCCCGCAGATCACCAACCGTATCGAACCGCCCCATCGCCTCGAACTGGAGTCGCTCCGGCGTGAACGCCAGGACGGATCCCGGGATCGGCGGCTGGGAAACCGCCGTTTCGTAGAAATTCTTGATCGACTTTACCTTTGCCTTCGAAAGCACCCGCTGGAACGCCTTTTCGCTCCGCTCGACCTTCGAAATGAACTTGGCGACGTCGTCATCTTCCGGGATCTCGTCCGGCGCAATCTGTTCGCCTTCTCCATAAAACCGGCTGATGAACATCACTTTTTCCAGCAGATCCTCCGCCGGATACGCCGCAAAGTAGAAGACGCTGTCCTTTTGTCTGATCTGGGTCGCTAGCACCGCCCACCTTCCCGGCAGGATTTGGAGTTTCATCGGGCACTGCAGACCTAGGGATACTCGGGGCATCCGCCCTCTCGCGCAACACTTGTATGCATGTTGACTTCCGGCGCCCGCCGCCTCGGTATTATGAACGCATATTCATATTCCATTACGAACGGACATTTATATTCCATGTGCCCGCGCCGCCGCACCATTCCCGATCATGCGCTCGCCGAGCAGGCCTGCACCCTCTTGGTGGAGGCCGGCGCGCCGGCCGTTACTTTCGCGCAAGTCTCGAAACGAGGAGGAGTTGCGCCGGCTACCCTGGTGCAGCGATTCGGCACGCGCGAGGGGCTTCTGACCGCCGCCGCCTCCGCCCTGCGCGGCCGGATAGCGGCAGCCTTTGCGGCCAGCCGGCAGCCCTCCGCCCTGGCGAACCTGCGAGCCGCGCTCCCGATGCTCGCCCCGCACCTGGTGGCCTCGCTCAGTCTGGCCTGGCTCGTACCTCTGGATGGGTACGCTGTGGAGATGCGCAAGCAGATTTCGTTTTCCCTCGCGGCTGCGATCGAAGCTCGGGAGCTTCCGCGCTGCGATGTCGCGCAGCTGGCGCGCTTCATCCAGATTAGCGCGTTGGGCGCGGCGGCGACCGCGCTGCTGGAACGCGGTGATCCCGCAGCCCTGGTCCGGGCGGCGCTCGACGCGCATCTGGCGAGCTACATCTGAACTGGCACAGGCGGTGCACCCGGAGGCAGGGTATGGAAAACAAAGAGCTACAGCGTTGGACGGCGGTGGCGGCAGGCACTCTGCTCGCCATTGCCGGGTGGAAGGTCGGCAAGCGGAAGGGTGCGCTGTTGTCGGTGGCCGGTGGCGCGCTCGCGGTGGTGGGGCTGGCCAAAATGCGCGGGGGGGCTGCGCTTCCCGCATTGCCTGAGCCGCGCAGCGATCGTTGGCAGCTGCCCACCGATCGGATGATGGATGATGCGAAGTCCTTTCGTCGGGCTGCGCGTGGTGAGCGAACGGGCGTGGACGAGGCGTCCATGGAAAGCTTTCCCGCTTCGGACGCGCCGTCGTTCACGCCGACCACATCGGTCGGTCCGCACGAGAAGTAGAAGCTGAGGCGGACAACGGGGTGGCGGACCTCCCTCATAGCCACTGGCTTCGGAGTGGGCTGCCCCGAGCCCGCATCCGTGGACGAGAACCATCCCGATCGACTCCCCAGTCCCTTCTCCATGCGCCGCTCTACCCCGTAGTTTCACCGCGTGGATCAACGAGAACGCATTCGTCTAAGCCATCTCTCACACGGCGCGGGTTGAGCCTGCAAGCTCGGTAGCTCCGAGTTAGCGCAGGTTCTGCGCGGAATGTTGCCGTACGAGGATCCGGCGGTGCTGGTCGATGCCAGCACCGGCGACGACGCGGCCGTGTACCGGATCGCCGAGGACCGCGCGCTGGTCGCGACGGCGGATTTTTTCACGCCTATCGTCGACGATCCTTACGACTTCGGGCGAATTGCCGCTGCGAATGCGTTGTCTGACGTGTACGCGATGGGCGCGCGGCCGCTCTTCGCGCTGAATCTGGTTGCATTTCCGCGCGAGCTGCTCGATCGCGACATCCTCGCGGAGATCCTGCGCGGCGGCAGCGAGATCGCGCTGCAGGCCGGCATCGCCATCATCGGCGGACATTCCATTGATGACCGCGAACCGAAGTACGGATTGTGTGTGTTGGGCGAGGTCGATCCCCGGCTGATGGTTCGCAACGCAGGTGCCCAGCCCGGCGATCTGCTGGTGCTCACGAAGCCGGTCGGCACTGGCGTCATTGCGACTGCGTTGAAGAAGGATGCAGCGCCTGCTTCCGTGGTGGCTGATGCGGTGCGCTCCATGACGACATTGAACCGCCCCGCTGCGGAAGCAATGCTGCGGGTGGGGGTGACCGCGGCGACCGATGTCACGGGTTTTGGTCTCATCGGTCACCTTACCGCCATGCTGCGGGCGAGTGGTGTGCGGGCACGGCTCCGGTCAGGCCTGGTTCCCACGTTCGCCGGCGCGCGCGAGCTGGCCGAAGCCGGACACATCGCCGGCGGCACACGTCGCAACCTCGAGGATGCGCAGCTGAGCACTTCCTGGGCATCCGACGTGTCCGCCACCGAGCAGCTGCTGCTCTGCGATGCGCAGACCTCGGGCGGATTGCTCATCGCCGTTCCCGCCGACCGCGCGGATGAGTTGGTCGATGCGTTGCGCGCGGCCCAAACGCCCGCCGCCGCCGTCATTGGGGACGTTCGCGCCGGTGAACCCTACATCGACATCATACCGTGAAGGAAATCTGGCGCGCGCTGCGCCTGCGTTGTCCGCATTGCGGGCAACGCAAGATGTTCTTCCGGTGGGTGAAGCAGTTCGAGGCCTGCGCGTTTTGCGGGCTGCGCTTCGATCGCGGTGAGGGGGACTACTACATTGGCGCTTATACGCTCAATCTGATCATCGCCGAGCTCATCGTCGTTGCCGCCATGCTGGTCGCCATCATTGCGAACTGGCCGGAGGTTCCGTGGAAGACACTGCCCTGGGCACTGGCAGGGACGGCCATCATCGGACCGTTGGTGACGTATCCTTACTCGAAATCGCTGTGGCTGGCCATCGACCTGTTGTTCCGGCCACCCGAGCCCCGGGATTTCGTCAACTACTCGCAGTAGCGCGCCGCGCGCCGCGAATCCAGACACGGACGCGCGCATCCACGATGTCACGGCCGGTGTGATCTTCGAGTCTTTCCTCTAGAACGCGCCAGTCCGCCGCGGCCAGCGCCTCGACTGAATGGATGCCGATCGCGCGCAGCGTCTTCACGTTGGCCGAGCCCATGCCGCGCAGTGTTGCCAGGCGCGCGGTCTCGATCCAGCCGCGCGCGGTGTCCACGCTCACTTTTGCGACCTCGGCGATGTACGCCGGCGATGCTTTCGCCAGCTTGAACATGTCGTAGCCGTGCGCGCGCAGCTCTGCCGCCGGCAGCTCGCTGAAGTGCTCGAATGAGGGCTTCCGCGACTCGACCGTCAGCTGCTCCATCCCGAGCAACACGAGCGCACTGAAGACGACGGCCGTGGCGCCCGCCGCGATGCGTTTGCCTTTGCGCGCGGGATATGTAATACCCATGCGTGGTACGGCCAAACCATTCAGCACGAGCGCCTGCCAGAGGATGAAGCATTCCACCGCGAACGGCGGGAAGCCGAAGAAACCGGGCAACGGCATCTCGAAGAACCGGGCATCTTCGAGGAAGGGCACCGTGTAGATCCACTTGGCGCGGGCGTTGATGTTGAGCAGCTCCCAGATGAAGCCAATGCAGGCGCCGCCCAGCAACAGCCGCAGCAACCGCCCCGGCTCGCCCTTCTCGAGGTCGCCGAGCAGCGAATGGTCGCGGCTTTTCCGATAGTTTTCGGGCTCGACCAGCAGCATGGTCGCGCCCCAGACGAGGGGGAAGAAGTAGCGGGGCCAGGCCAGCACGAGACCGAGCATCAGCACCCCGGCGATGCGCATGATGTTGAGCAGCGAGCGTGTGACCGTGAAGCGCTTCCACCGCAGCCGCTCGGCCACCCCGGCGCCGGAAAGAATCGCTTCGCTGACGAACACCGCCGGTAACACGGTTGCGAACGCGATCATGGTCCCGGTCCAGTATCCGAGGCGATCGCTCGGCACATTGACGTAGTACCAGTTCTGCAGACGGAAATTGAACACCTCGTAGAACAGCCACACGACGACCGACCAGGCGAGGACGCTGACCAGGAAGCCTTTCCGGCCGAGCAGCAGGAATTCGCCGCGCCGGCCGCGACCGGCACCGCCCGTGAGAGCGACGACCCCGTCGCCCATCAGCAGCACAGGGTACCACGCAAAGATGTAGTACCACGTGGCGAACGGCTCGACGCCGTCCATGAGCAGCGCGGTGGATGCGCCGAGTGCGGCGATGCCAATGAGGATGGCCAGCACCGGCAGGAACCACCAATGCGGCTGCTCCGCCTGGAGCGCGTCTTCCGCTACGTGGGTTGATAACCGTTCGCTCGGCATGCTCGAATCCGCACGGTCTGCCTAGATATGGATCACGCGGCCGACCGCGGCGAGTGCCGCTTCCGCGATCGCTTCCGACAGCGTGGGATGCGGGTGCATCGCCTTCTCCATCTCCTCGACGGTCGATTCCAGGTGCCGGCCGACGACGAATTCCGCGATCAGCTCGCTGGCGCTCGGTCCGACGATGTGCGCACCCAGGATTTCACTGTACTTCTTGTCGCGGATGATCTTTACGAAGCCCTCCGTTTCGCCGGCCGTGCGCGCCCGGCCGTTTGCGCTCCACGGAAACGTGCCGACCTCGATGTCGAGACCCTTCTCGCGCGCGGCGGCTTCGGTCAGCCCGACCGACGCGACTTCGGGGTGGCAGTACGTCACACTCGGAATGTTGTTGTAGTCCACCATGCCGTGACCTACGCCCGCGATGTGCTCGACCACTGCAATGCCCTCGTGGCTGGCCTTGTGTGCAAGCAGCGGCGGCCGCGCGACGTCGCCGATCGCGTAAATGCCTTTCGCAGTCGTCTGCAGCCGGTCATCGACGACGATGAATCCCTTGTCCGTCTTGACGCCTGCTTTCTCCAGACCGATGTCATCGATGATCGGCGCGCGGCCCACCGCGACCAGCACACGCTCCACCTCGATCGTCTGGGCGCCGTCTTTCGCGCCCACCGTCAGTTTGACGCCATTCTTGCCGACTTCCGCTTTCTCCAGCTTGGCGCCGGCATGGATATCGATGCCGCGCTTCTTGTACGACTTCTCGACCACGGCCGCGCAATCCTTGTCCTCGAGCGGCAGGATTTGCGGCAGCGCTTCAATAACCGTCACCTTCGTCCCGAATGCGTTGTAGACGTCGGCGAACTCCATTCCGATGGCTCCCGCGCCGATGATCCCGAGTGAACGGGGCAGCGCGTTCGGGAACACCGCCTGGTCGGAGCTCCATACACGGTCACCGTCCAGCTTGAGGATGGGCAGCGATTTCGGGCGCGAGCCGGTCGCGATGATGATGTTCTTGCCGGTGACCGTGCGTTTGCCGTCCTTGCCTTCGACTTCGACCTGGTTGCCGCCTGCCAGCCGGCCCCAGCCGATGATGCTCTCGATCTTGTTCTTCTTGAACAGGAACTGCACGCCCTTGTTGCCCTGCTCGGCCACCTTTTTGGCGCGCTTGCCGGCCACCGCCACGTCCAGCTTTACTTCTCCCGTCGTGATGCCGTGTTCGGCCAGGCTGGCCGTCTTCTTCGCATACTTCGCGCTTTCCAGCATCGCCTTGGTCGGGATGCAGCCCGTGTTGTTGCACACGCCGCCGAAGCCGCCCGCGCCTTCATTGATTTCAATGCACGCCACCTTCATTCCGAGCTGCGCGCCGCGAATCGCCGCCACGTAACCGCCCGGGCCGGCGCCGATGACGATCAAGTCAAAATTGTTGTCCGCCACTGTTCTCCGAGTACGCTGTTAGACCAGCATCATGGTTGGTTCTTCGAGATACTGCCTGAGTGTCTGCAGGAACTTCGCGCCCGTGGCGCCGTCGATCACACGATGATCGCAGCTCATGGTCAGCCGCA
This sequence comes from uncultured bacterium, assembly GCA_966424955.1. Lineage (GTDB taxonomy): Bacteria > Gemmatimonadota > Gemmatimonadetes > Longimicrobiales > RSA9 > CBJLQC01. Next base: position 7,781 of record CBJLQC010000012.1, read on the forward strand.
TGCGCGGCTGCGGGATCATCTCGCCAAACTGCACCACCACCTTATCCTCGACCTTGCCTACCGCAATAATACCCGCCTCGGGCGGATTGATGATGGCCGTGAACTCGTCAATGCCGAACATGCCGAGATTGGAGATCGAGAAGGTGGCGCCCGTGTATTCCTCGGGTTGGAGTTTGCGCTCGCGTGCGCGCTTCGCCAGGTCGCGGACCTGCTGCGATATCTCCGCGACACCCACCGCATCCGCATCGCGCACTACCGGCGTGATCAAACCGTCTTCCACGGCCACCGCTACGCCGACGTGCACGCGATTGAATCGGCGGATCGCAGTGTCCGTCCACTGCGCGTTTACTTCCGGGTGCCGGCGCAGCGCGGCCGCCACCGCCTTGATGATGAAGTCGTTGATGGAAACCTTGACGCCCTGTTCTTCCAGCCGGGCATTGATCCGCTCGCGCGCACCCTGCAAATACGTCATGTCGACTTCGATCGTGAGATAGAACGTCGGGATCGGTCCGAGCGAGGTGACCAGCCGCTTTGCGATCGTCTTGCGCATCTGCGAAAGCGGCACGTCCTCATAATCAGGCAAGGAACTCGCGGCCCCCCGCGCGCGCGCCGCGACAGGCGCCGGCTGCGTCGCGGCTGCTTCGATGTCACGCTTGGTGATGCGGCCGCCCGGTCCGCTGCCGGTTACATTACGCAGCTCCAGCCCCGCTTCGGCGGCCAGTCGCCGCGCCAGGGGTGAGGCTTTGACGCGCCCGCCACCGTTGGTAGGTGCAGGCGTTGATGGAGGTGCGGGAGGCGGAGCAGTCTGGGTCACCGTCGACGTACCAGCAGGCTTCGCTTCTGGTTTGGATGTTTCCGGTTTCGCCGATTCTTGCGGCTTGGCCGCGTCTTTCGGCGCTTCCGCCTGTGCAGGCGCAGGTGCCGCACCGTCTCCCGCAATCCCCGCAATGTCCTCGTCCGCTGCGGCGATCACACCTATGACCGTTCCCACCGGTACGGTGCCGCCTTCGGCGAGCAGCTGTTTGCGCAGCACGCCGCTACCGCGCGCGACCAGCTCCATAGTGGCTTTATCGGTTTCGATCTCGGCCAGGATGTCGCCTTCGCTGATCTGGTCGCCTTCCTTTTTCAGCCAGGTGACCAGCCGCCCTTCTTCCATGGTGGGCGAGAGCGCTTCCATGTGGACTTTGGTTGCCATCAGCTCTGGCCCCGATACAAAACCTGGTTGCACGCGGCGACGATCCGCTCGACGCTCGGCTTGGCTGCTTTTTCGAGCTGCTTCGCGTAGGGCATTGGGACATCCGCCTGGTACACACGCAGCACCGGCGCATCCAGGTCGTCGAAAGCCTCGGACTGAATGATGTCCACGATTTGCGAGCCGATGCCGGCGAAGCCCCAGCCTTCCTCGACATACACCACGCGGTTGGTCTTGGCGACGGTCGCCAGAATCGCATCCACATCGAGCGGCCGCAGCGAGCGCAGATCCAGCACCTCCGCTTGCACGCCATCCTTCTCCAGGGCCGCGGCTGCCTGGAGACAGCTGTGGATCATCTTGCCGTGCGTGATAATGCTGACGTCGGTGCCCGCGCGCTTGACCTCGGCAACGCCGAGTGGAATGACGAAGTCGTCTGCGTCGGGCACGTCGCCCTTCAGCGCGTAGAGCAGCTCGCCCTCGAAAAACGCGACCGGATCGTCGTCGCGGATCGCGGCCTTGAGCAGACCTTTCGCATCCGCGGGCGTGCCCGGTGTCACGATCTTCAAGCCGGGGAACTGCGCATAATTGGCCTCGAGCGCCTGCGAATGCTGCGCCGACAATTGCAATGCCGCACCGGTCGGGCCACGAAACACGATGGGACACTTGAACTGCCCGCCGCTCATGTAGTGGACCTTCGCCGCGCTGTTGAAGATCTGGTCCGTAGCGAGCATCGCGAAGTTGAAGGTCATGAACTCGATGACCGGACGCAGTCCGACCATCGCCGCTCCCACCCCGAGCCCCGCGAACCCTAGTTCCGTGATCGGTGTGTCAACCACACGATGCTCGCCGAACCTGTCGAGCAGACCTTTCGAAACCTTGTACGCGCCATTGTACATCCCGACCTCCTCGCCCATGAGGAAAACGTCGGGATCGCGTTCCATCTCTTCAGCGAGCGCCTGGTTCAGCGCTTCTCTGTAAGTAATAACAGCCATTCTGTCTGTTATCGGGCCAGGGCTTTGGGCCCGGGCCCGGTCATGGTTTCAGGGTTGCGGGCTCGTGCTCGGGATCGGGACAAGCCGGTGTTCACGCTAGTCACCCCATCCCGAGGACGAGCCCGAGCCCATGCCCGAAATCCGGGCCCGGGCCCGTAGCCCGTATCCGATCCCGAGAAAATCGTCACAGACGATTTTTCTTATCAAAGAACAAACGCCCATGGACGTCTTCGTCGGCGTACACGTCGGTATACAGTTCCTCGATGCCCGGCTCCGGCGAATTTTCTGCAAACTCGGCAGCATCATTCACGATCTCATGAGCGCGCTGGTCGAGCGCCTTCACTTCATCGTCGGTGATGATGCTGTGCTCCTTGAGATAGTCGATATAGATGCGGATCGGATCGCGCTGCTTCGCTTCCTCGACTTCTTCCTTCGTGCGATACACGCCGTGCACCGGGTCGGACATGCTGTGTCCCATGAAACGGTGACAGCGTGCTTCGATCAGTGTGGGCGTGCCATCCTGGCGCGCGCGCTCGACGGCTTCCAGTACCCGCGCACGCATGTCCAGCACGTTCATTCCGTCGGCTACCGCCGAAGGCATGTCGTACGCATGCGCCTTTTGCGAAATGTCGTACAAGGACGAAGCGCGTTCCCATGCGGTGCCCATGCCGAAGCGGTTGTTCTCGACGATGAAGATCACGGGCAGCTTCCAGAGCGCCGCCATGTTCAGCGATTCGTGGAACGCACCCTGATTGACCGCGGCCTCACCCATGAAGCAGAGCGTCACGCGATCTTCCTTGCGGTATTTGATCGCCCAGCCGAAACCGGCGGCCAGCGGAACCTGGCCACCCACGATGCCCCAGCCGCCCATGAAGTTGTGCTCGGCGCTGTATAAGTGCATCGACCCGCCCTTGCCCTTCGACCCGCCGTCCATGCGGCCGTACAGCTCGGCCATGATGGCGCGTGCGCTCATGCCTTTCGCGAGCGCCTGCACGTGATCGCGGTACGCCGTGATCACATAGTCATCCGGCCGCAACGCCGCGAACGCGCCGATCGCGACCGCCTCCTGGCCAATGTACAGGTGGCAGAAGCCACCGATCTTTCCCAGCGCGTAAGCTTCCGCGCACTTCTCCTCGAGGCGGCGTCCGATCAACATCTGCTCGAGCATGGCATGCAGCGTTTCGCGATCAGGCTCGCCCATCTTGCGCGCACCGTTCGGACTGGTTGCGGATTTAGTCTGCGATTTCTCTTTGGTTGCCATTTCTTACCAGCTGTGCGCAGTAGCGCGCATTTGCCCACGCCATGTACGGCCCAATGCGACGGGTGCGAATGTGCATGCGATTGCTCGCTGCGCACGCGCACCCGCACGCGACCGTCTACCGGGCTTGTATTCGCACGAGCGGCGCGTTCAGCTCCGCCGGTGCCGGCACATCTGCTTCGAGAATGTCCCGGATCTCACCGACACCGCCCGCCGTCACCGTGCGCGCTTGCTTCTCGGCGTGATAGCTCGAGCGGACGAGTGCGCCCGACTCGACGTGCCGGAAGCCGAGGTCCTGCTCACCGACTCGCTTCCATTCGGCGAATTCCTGCGGCGTCACCCACCGCGCTACCGGCGCGTGATGCTGGGTCGGACGCAAGTACTGACCCACCGTCACGATGTCGACGGCAGCTTTGCGCAGGTCCACGAGCGACTGCCGGATCTCCTCCATCGTCTCGCCCATGCCCAGGATGATGCCGGATTTGGTCAGCATCGTGGGATCCATCCGCTTGGCAGCTCCCAGCAGCGAGATGCTGCGCCAATAGCGCGCCCCGGGGCGCGCCCACGGATGCAGCCGCTCGACCGTCTCGAGATTGTGATTCAGTATGTCGGGACGGGCTTCCGTTACGGCGCGCAGTGCGTCCTCATCACCTTTGAAATCAGGGATGAGCACCTCGATCGACATTTGCGGGCGCGCGGCCCGGCACAGCCGGATGGTTTCGGCGAAGATCGCGGCGCCACCGTCGTCCAGCTCATCCCGGTTGACGCTGGTGATGACCACGTGCTCCAGCTCGAGCTCGGTCACGGCCTCCGCAACCCGGCGCGGCTCATCCCAGTCCAGCTCGGTCGGCATGCCGTGCGCGATCGCGCAGTACTTGCACGCGCGCGTGCACACGTCCCCCAGGATCAGGAAGGTGGCTGTCCCCGCTTCCCAACATTCGCCGATGTTCGGGCAGCCTGCCTCCTCGCACACCGAGTGCAGGCGCTGGCCGCGCATTAACTTCTTGAGCCGCAAATAGTTAGGGCCGCCCGGCGAGCGCACCTTCAGCCACTCCGGCTTGCGCGCCTTTATCTCGATGGCCTCGCCTTCCAGGATAGGCAGCCGGGCCGTCCCCTTCGATTTGACGAGGCCGCTGTCCTTACCCGCCGGCTGATAGCCGCGTTGATTCTCGTGATTCACAGTCCCGCAAAGTATTAGGAGCCATCTTCTCCGGCCAGAACAGCTTGCAGCGCCGGGCGCAATTCCGCGAAACGAAATCGAAAGCCACTCTCCAGCAGCTTGCGCGGCACCACCCGCGCGCCCGACAGGATCAGCTCATCCACCATTTCGCCGCCCAGCCTGAGGACGAACTCGGGCACTGCCATAAAGGCCGGACGGTGCATGACTTCCGCTAAAATCCTCGTGAACTCCGCGTTGGTCACCGGTTCGGGCGCCGTCACGTTGACCGGCCCCTCCAGTGGATGGTCCACCGCGTAGAGATAGCTGCGGACGACGTCAGCCAGCGCCACCCAACTCCACACCTGGCGGCCCGCCCCGAGCCGGCCGCCGAGTCCCAGGTAAAACACTGGCGCTGCGAACTTTAGCGTGCCTTCGCTGCGAGCCAGCACGAGGCCGGTGCGGTTATGTACCACGCGGATACCCGCCTCCCGGGCCGGTGCCGCCGCTGCCTCCCAGCGCGCCACGACCTCCGCCAGGAAACCGGCCCCCTGGTCGCCCGACTCATCAACCGCTTCGCCGCCGGGACGGTTCCCGTAATAGTTGATCCCGGAGGCTGACACCAGCACACCGGGAGGCTTGGTGAGCGCGGCCACCGTGCTCGCAATGAGGGAGGTTCCGGTGACTCGGCTGTCGAGGATCCGGCGTTTGTGGGTGTCTGTCCACAAGCCCAGGATCGACTCCCCCGCGAGATGGACGACGGCATCGACCCCGTTCAGCCCGTCTTTGTCGATCTGACCCGTTTTCGGGTCCCAATAGATCCCGTTGCCGCGCGATCCTGGGCGAATTACGCGGATAACCTCATCGCCCCGTGCGCCAAGCGCGCGCCTGATCGCCGACCCGATCAGTCCGCTCGAACCGGTGACAGCCACTCTCATGTCGCCAACCTAACCTCCGCGGTGCGGTCCTGCTCGGATGCATTTGCCGATGTTCGCGAACCAGCATGCGTTGCTTGCGCCCGTCGCCAAAGAGAGGGCAGAATTCCAGCCTTCCCGTTCATTCGACTGTTCCAAAACGGAGGATCTTTTGCTTCGTGGCATTCTGGGCGCCTGCTGCGTTTCGCTGGGCTGCGCCTCCATGCTGTCCGCACAACACGCGCTGGGCAGCCATGGCCCCTATGATCCGGCTGTGCCGGCGCCGCACACCGTGCTCGGATATGAGTTGGGCGATCAGTTCACTCAACACCACCGCATCGTGCGTTACGCCGAGCGGCTGGCGCAAACCAGCCGGCGCGTGCGTCTCGATACGACCGCGGTGACCTTCGAAGGACGTGAAGTGCTGCTGGCCATCATCACGAGTGAGCGCAACCAGCAGAACATCGAAGCCATCAAGCGCCACGCCCAACGCCTCGCCGATCCGCGCATTGTTCCGGCTGCCGAGCTGAACAACATCAATGCGACGCTGCCCGCCGTCGTCTGGCTCGGCTTCACCGTGCACGGCCCGGAAGCTTCCGGAGTGGAGGCGGCGCTGGCGCTGATGTATCAACTGGCTGCCGGGCAGGACGCGGAAACTCGCATGGTCCTGGACAGCACGGTGGTGTTGATCGACCCGGTGCAGAATCCGGACGGCCACGAGCGGCACGCGCAGGACGTGCTCCGCGCGCGGAGCGCGTTATGGATTTCACCGCTGCCGGGCGGCATGGTGCACCAGGGCACATGGCCGGGGGCGCGTACCAGCCATTACTACTTCGACCTGAATCGCGACTGGATCACGCTCTCGCATCCCGAGACGCGCGGACGCGTGGCGACGATGCTGGATTGGTACCCGCACGTGGCCGTGGATCTGCACGAGATGGGATCCAGTGCGACGTACTTCTTCCCGCCCCCGATGGATCCCGTGAACAAGAACATCCCGCAGAACGTCATCGATTGGTGGAGCATTTACGCGGCGGGCAACGCCGCGGCCTTCGATGCGCACGGCTGGTCTTATTTCCGGCGCGAAGGCTACGACGAGTTCTACCCCGGTTATACCTCTTCCTGGCCGATCTACACCGGTGCCATCGGTATGACATATGAGCAGGCGAGCAGCGCGGGGGGCGCCATTCGGCGCAGCGACGGCAATGTGCTCACCCTGCGTGAGGCCGCCGCTCATCATTACACGGCGGCGTGGGCAACCGCGCTGACCACTGCGCGAAACCGGCAGCGTCGCATTGGCGATTATATCGCGTTCCGCCGCAGTGCGGTGACCGAGGGCGCCAGCGGCCGCACGCGCGGTG
>CBJLQC010000013.1:0-14445 GCA_966424955.1 uncultured bacterium
CGCGCGCTGCCGCAGGCGCGGCAGTGGCGGCCGCTGCGCGCGTGGGCGGGCGTACGCAACACGCTGTTCGAGTGGGGCGTCGATTCGGACGACCTGTCGCGCCGCCATGAAGTGCTCGACCACAGCGTGCGGGACGGTGTAGGAGGCCTGTTGTCCGTGCTGGGCGGCAAGCTGGCCGCGTATCGTATTCAGTCCGAAGAAGCGGTGGACCTGGCGCTGCGCAAGTTGCAGCGCCCCGCGGTGGTGTGCACGACGGGCGAGCGGCTGCTGCCGGGCGGCGCGCCGGCTCCCGATTTTCTGGTGTTGTCCGACAAATACGCGCTTCCGGCGTGGGCGCTGGGGCGCGCGTGGCGGCGTCACGGCGCGCGCATCGAAGTCATCTTCGGAGAAGCCGGCCCGCACGAGCGCGCGCCCATCTGCCGCAGTGAAGCCGTGACCGGCGCCGAGATCAGATATGCGGTTCAGCGCGAGGGCTGTCGCACGTTGGAGGACGTGCGCCGGCACACGCATGCGGCGGCCGGCGGCTGCGACGGTGTGGATTGTGCGACTGCAACTGCCCACCTGATGGCCGAGCTGCTGGAGTGGAGCGCGGCACGCATCAGCCAGGAGCTGGAACACTTCTTCAACGAGCGATGGATCGGGCGCCGGCCGGTTTTGCGCGGTGCCACGCTGGCGCAGGAGGAAGTCTGGCGCGGCCTGCACGACTCCGGCATGGCGCCGACCTGATCGCATGACCGACGAACGGCTGTTCCGACAAATCGTAGAAGCGCTGCGCCAGACCGAGGCGCGCTACCATCACCTGGCCGAGCAGGCAAGCGACATCATCTACACGCATACGCTGGATGGCCGGATGATCACCATCAACCCGGCGGGCGAGCGCGTGCTCGGTTATTCGCGCGCGGAGCTGATGGGCAAAAGCATCCTCGATCTGATTGCGCCCGAGCATCGTGCGCTCGCCCGCCGCACCACCGAGGAGAAGGTGCTGGCCGGCGCCGGCGCGACGACGTACGTCGTGGATGTCCTCACCAAGGCGGGGGACCGCCTGACGCTCGAGTTCACCACACAGGTCATCTTCGACGAGGATGCTCCGATGGCCGTGCAGGGGATCGCCCGCGACGTGTCCGCGCGACCGGCGGCGGAACAGGCGCTGCGTGCGAGCGAGGAGCGCTTTCGCAAGATCCTGGAGACGACGGGCGAGGGCATCGTCATGCGCGACACGGATGGCTACATCACCTTCGCCAACGAGCGGTTCGGCCAGATGCTGGGCTATACCGTGACCGAGCTGGTGGGCAAGCACGTCCGCGAGATCATCTCGCCCGAACATATTCCCCTGCAGCGCGCGAGCGAGGAGCGCCGTAAGCGGACGCGCGCAGCGGAAACGCTGGACATGCGCTTCGTGCGCAAGGACGGCACCGTGATGGATGCCATCCTCTCGGTCAGCCCGACATTCGACGAGCACGATAATTACACAGGCGCGCTGGCCATGATCAGCGACATGACGGAGCGCAGGCGGCTGGAGCGGCAGCTGCAGCAGTCGCAGAAGATGGAAGCGGTGGGACGGCTGGCGGGGGGCGTCGCCCACGACTTCAACAACCTGCTTACCGCGATTCGGGGGCATGCGGATCTGGTGCTGAACGAACTGCCGGCCGATTCGCCGTTCCGATCCGACATGCAGGAGATCCGCGCCGCGGCGGACCGCGCGGCTACACTCACGCAACAGCTGCTGGCCTTCAGCCGTCGGCAGATGCTGCAGCCGGTCGTCCTCGACGTCGACACGCTTATCCGCGAAATGCAGCCACTGATCGCGCGCCTGCTGCCTGGCAACGTAGCTCTTTCGACGAGGCTGGCCGGAGCGGGCACGCGCGTGCGTGCGGACCCCTCGCAAATCGAGCACGTGCTGGTTCAGCTGGTGGTGAATGCCCGCGAAGCGATGCCCGCGGGTGGTGAATTGCGCGTCACGACGCAGGCGTTCGTCATGGATGAGGGGTTCACGCGTGCGAATCCGGGCGCGAGTCCGGGAGCATATGCGCGCATCGCGCTGCGTGATACGGGTATCGGCATGGATGCCCAGACGCTATCCCACATTTTCGAGCCGTTCTACACGACCAAGGATGTCGGGCAGGGATCCGGCCTCGGCCTGGCCACGGTGTATGGCATCGTCAAGCAGAGCGGCGGCTTCGTGCGCGCCAACAGCACGGTGGGCGTAGGCACCGAGTTCGAGATTTTCCTGCCGCGCGTCCAGGACGCCATCCCCGATGCGCGCCAGGCGGCGGAACCCGGTTACGGCGCGGAAGGCGAGACGATTCTGGTCGCGGAGGATGAGCCGGCCGTGCGCGCGCTCACCTGCCGCATACTGCGCAAGCGCGGATACCACGTCCTGGAAGCCGGTGACGGCGACCATGCCGTCGAGGTCGCCGGCGCGTTCGATGGCACCATCGACCTGCTGGTGACGGATGTGATCATGCCGAACCTGGGCGGGCGCGAGCTGAGCGAGCGGCTGGTGCGCATGCGCCCGCGCGTGAAAGTCCTCTTCATGTCCGGCTACACCGACGATCAACTCCTGCAGCGCGGCGTGAGCGGCGGTGGCCATTTCCTCGAGAAGCCGTTCACCCCCGACGCGCTTGCGCGCAAGGTGCGCGAGGTGCTCGACAGCGAATGAGCAACGCTCCGCCGCTGGTTGATATTCACAACCATCTCGTGCCGGCCGTCGATGACGGGGCGCAGTCCTTCGAGGAGGCGTTGCGTCACCTGAATGCGCTGCATGCCGACGGCATTCGCCAGCTGTCGGTGTCCCCGCATCTTTTCGGGTGGCTCACCGATGAGGCGGGCGCGCTGGCCAAGCGGCTCGATCTGCTGGAAGCCGCGTTCGCAGGATTGCAACGCGAGTGCGCCGGTCAACCGAACGTGCCCGCGCTGTTTTTCGGCCAGGAGATTCTGTGCCCGACACCGGAGATCGCGGCGCGCGTGTTTCAGGAGGAGCGCGCGGGATATCGCGGTACGTCGTACGCGCTGGTCGAATTCGGGTTCGAGCTCCAGGGCGATCCGACCGCCGTCGTACAGGCGGTTTTGGCAGCGGGGCGTCGCATCATTGTCGGTCATCCTGAGCGGTATCGCAGGCAACGCCACCACGTGCGGATCGAGGAGATCCGCAGCTGGAAGGCGGCGGGTGCCCGGCTTCAGGTGAACGCAGGCAGCCTGCTCGGCGATTACGGCACGGCGATCCAGGCGCTGGCGTGGCAGGCATTGTCGGAAGGCCTGGCGGACATTGTGGCGACCGATCATCACGCCGACGCCCGTGTCGTCTCGCCGCACGCGACCTTCGAGGCGATCGCGGCGCGCGGACATCGCGACGTCGCCGAGCTGCTGCTGGCCGAGAACCCCGCACGCGTCCTGCGCAACGAAACGCTGCTCGCGGTGCCGCCCCTAGCGCGGTAGCCCGCCCAGCAGCTGCACCGGATCTTCTTCGGTGCCCCAGCGCTGGATCTCGAAATGCAGGTGCGCGCCGCTCGCGTTGCCGGAGCTCCCCGATTTGCCGATCACCTGACCGCCCTGCACGACATCGCCTTTGCGCACCATGATCTCGGAAAGATGGGCGTACACCGTACGCAGACGCGGACCGTGCTGCAGCATGACGACTAGCCCGTAGCCGCGCATCTCACCGGCGAAGGCCACGTCGCCTTTCTTCATCGCGCGGACCGGCGTGCCGGCCGGCGCCGCCAGGTCGACGCCATGGTGGAAATCGGGGCGTAACCCCATAAAACGCAGCCCGAAGGGTGAGGTGACCGGGGCATTGACCGGCCAGCGCAGGATCGAGCAGCCGGCGAACGCCAACAGCGCGAGCAGAACTACAACGCGCATGAGAGCCGCATCACAATTGGAAACGCGAACAGCATAAAACACGCTCCAGTCGCTTCCGCAGGGAAGGGCGCTTGCGGCCACAGGCCGCGCGCGGATCGTCAAACACGCTCCGGTCGCTTCAGTCACGGAAGGGCGCTTGCGGCCACAGGCCGCGCGCGGATCGTCAAGCACGCTCCAACTTGCTGACTCGCTCTGCTTGCTGCAACTTGCGCATTGGAGCGAAAGGAGAGTCATGTCCCCCAATGACACGATAACCAACGTGCCGCGCGGCGTTCGTCCCGACGTGCCGCCGCGCCCGGCTTTGGAAGAAGATGCGTTCGAGCGTATCCGGCGCGAGCAGGAAAAGAGCAAGGAGCGCGAGTTCGTGCGCTTCGCCTTCTACAAGGTGCATCCGGAGTGGCGGCGCTTGCCGCCCTCCGAACGCGAGCGCCAGAAGGCCGAGCTGGTCCGGATCATCGGCGAAATCGGCCGCAAATTCATGATCTACTCGTATTCGCTGGTGGGTACCCGCGGCGATTGCGATTTTCTGTTGTGGGAGGCCACCCGCGACCTCGATCATTTCCACGAGCTGGGCGCCGCGATCAACGGGACGGGGCTGGGCGCGTATCTCGAGCTGGCGTACTCGTATTTCGCGCTGACGCGCCGCTCGATCTACGTCAACAAGTACGAGGAGGAGTACCTGCGCAAATACGGCGGCGGCCAGCAGCTGGACATGGCCCGCATCGCGATCAATCCGCAGGGCTCGAAGTACCTGTTCGTGTATCCCTTCGTGAAGACGCGTGATTGGTACATGCTCCCGCATGAAGAGCGGCAGCGGCTGATGGACGAGCACATTCGCGTCGGCCATGAGTGGCCGGACGTGAAGCTCAACACCACTTATTCCTATGGTCTCGACGATCAGGAGTTCGTGGTCGCCTTCGAGACCGATTTCGTGGGTCGCTTCCTCGACCTGCTCATGGCATTGCGCGTGACGGAGGCCAGCAAATACACGCTGCGCGATACGCCGTCCTTCACGTCCACGGCCATGGACATGGCGGCCTGCCTGAACGCGATCGGGTGATGTCCGGCAAGAAGCAGCGCGGCGGCGCCTTTGCGGCGCTTTCCATGCGGCCGGCCCCCAAGGGGCGCGAGATCGAGCCGGCCGCGCTCGAGCAGGTCGTCGAGCTGCTGGGCAGTGCGCCACGCCGCCGCGACCTGCTGATCGAGCACCTGCACCGGATCCAGGATCGCTACGGCTACATCTCCGCATCACAACTGGCCGCGCTCGCCTACGAGATGCGGCTCACGTTCGCGGAAGTCTACGAGGTCGCGACGTTCTATCATCATTTCGACGTCGTCAAGGAAGGCGACGCGCCACCGCCGCCGATCACGGTCCGTGTTTGCGAATCCATTGCCTGTCACCTCGCCCATAGCGCGCAGGTGATCGAGGAGCTGCGCGCCGGCCTCAATGGCGCGGACGTCCGCATCGTCGCGGCGCCGTGCATCGGCCGCTGCGACGCGGCGCCTGCCGCGATCGTCGGGCAGCATTCCATGGGCAACATCACCGCGCGTGCCATAATCGATGCCGTGGCTGCACAGGCGACGGAGCCAGACCTGCCGGACTATGTCGGGCACGCCGCCTATCGCGAGCAGGGTGGGTACCAGACCTACCAGGCGTGCCTGAACGGCGCGCGCACCGTCGATGACGTCATGGCGGCAGTGGAGGCTTCCGGGCTGCGCGGATTGGGCGGCGCGGGCTTTCCGACCGCCCGAAAATGGCAGTTCGTACGCAAGGAGCCGGCACCGCGCATCGTGGTGCTGAACGCGGATGAAGGCGAGCCGGGTACCTTCAAGGATCGCTACATCTTCGAGACCGATCCCCATCGCGTGCTGGAAGGTTTGCTGATTGCAGCGTGGATCGTGGAAGCCAGCGCCATTTACATCTATCTGCGCGATGAGTATGCGGCGGCGCGCGTGATCCTGGAGCGCGAGCTGGCACAGCTGCAGTCGGCCGCGCCCGGTCCGCTGCCGCCCGTGCATCTGCGGCGCGGCGCGGGCGCCTACATTTGCGGTGAGGAAACCGCGCTGATCGAATCGATCGAGGGCAAGCGCGGCGAGCCGCGGCTGCGTCCGCCCTTTCCCGCGCAGTGGGGCGTTTTCGGGCGGCCCACGCTGGTGCACAACGTCGAAACCATGTTCTGGCTGCGCAGCATCCTGGAGGATGGCGCCGAGCAGTTCGAGAGCCAGGGCATCAACGGACGGAAGGGCATGCGTCTGTTCAGTGTGAGCGGCCGCGTGCGCCGGCCGGGCGTTTATCCGGCGCCCAACGGCGTGACGGTGCGGCAGCTCATCGACGATTACGCCGGCGGCATGCTGCCTGACCACCAGCTATACGCCTATCTGCCGGGCGGCGCGTCGGGCGGGATCCTGCCCGCTTCGCTGGCCGACGAGCCACTCGACTTCGATGTGCTGGCCAAGCACGGCTGCTTCATCGGCAGTGCGGCGATCGTCGTGCTTTCGGATCGCGACAGCGCCCGTGATGCCGCGCGCAATCTCATGCACTTCTTTGCCCACGAGTCGTGCGGCAAGTGCACACCCTGCCGCGCCGGTACCGCCAAGTCCGTCCAGATCATGGATCACGACGGCTGGGATATGCCGCTGCTCGATGACCTCGGCGCAGCCATGGCTGACGCTTCGATTTGTGGCCTGGGACAGGCCGCTCCCAACCCGGTCCGTTGTGTGCGGCAGTTTTTCCCGGAGGAGCTCGAACGTGCATGAGTAGCCGCCCAATCGCGTGGAAAGCGAGTCGGTAATGGCCGTCACCTTCCTGCTCGACGGCGAAGTCGTCACGGCGCAGCCTGGTGAGACGATCCTGCAAGCCGCCGAGCGCCACGGGAAGCGCATTCCGCACCTCTGTTATACCGAGGGGATGCGTGCCGACGGCAACTGCCGCGCCTGCGTCGTCGAAATCAAGGGCGAGCGTGTGCTGGCCCCGTCCTGTGCGCGGCGTCCCGCGGAAGGGATGGAAATACTCAGCAGCAATGCCCGGGCGCGGCACTCGCAGAAGATGGTGCTGGAGCTGCTGCTGGCCGATGCCGGCACGAGCGCGCAGCTGCGCAGCGACTCGGAGCTGCTCGAATGGGCCCGCGAGCTGAACGTGGGCAGCCCGCGGTTCGCTCGCCGAGCGCAGCCGCCGGCCGACCTGTCACACCCCGCCATCGAGGTGAGGCTCGAGGCATGCATCCAATGCACGCGCTGCGTCCGCGCCTGCCGCGAGGTGCAGGTCAACGATGTGATCGGGTACGCGTACCGCGGCGCCGCAGCGTTCCCCGTCTTTGATTTCGATGACCCCATGGGCGCGAGCACATGCGTCGCGTGTGGCGAGTGCGTGCAGGCATGCCCGACCGGCGCGCTACTGCCCAAACTTGGAAGTCGCGGTGCGAATTCGTGATTGAAGAAGAATGATTAAACCGCAAAGCTATCACGCCGCCGACGCAGACAGGTCCGTCGATTCGCTGTGTCCCTACTGCGGAGTCGGCTGCCAGACGCGCTTCGACGTGAAAGACAATCGCGTGCTCCGCGTGATGGGACGCAACGGCCCCGCCAACAAGGGGCGGCTGTGCGTGAAGGGGCGCTTCGGTTTCGATTATGTTCACCACCCGCAGCGGCTGCTGAAACCGCTCATCCGCAAGCCGGGCGTAGCCAAGGACCCGCACGATCTGCTCGACCCGGCGCAGCCGCTGGCGGCGTTCCGCGAGGCGAGCTGGGACGAAGCGCTCGACCTGGCGGCAGGCCGGCTGCGTGAGATCCGCGATGCGTACGGCAGCCGCGCGCTCGCGGGCTTCGGCTCCGCCAAGGGAAGCAACGAAGAGGCCTACCTGTTCCAGAAGCTGGTGCGTGTCGGCTTCGGCTCGAACAACGTCGATCACTGCACGCGCTTGTGTCACGCATCGTCGGTGGCCGCGCTGATGGAAGGCCTCAACTCGGGTGCGGTGTCGAATCCGGTGGCGGACGTCCAGTACGCCGACGTCGTGATCATCATCGGCGCGAATCCCACCGTGAACCATCCGGTGGCCGCCACCTTCATGAAGAACGCATTCGAGCGCGGCACGAAGCTCATCCTGATGGATCCGCGGCGCACCGAGCTGGCGCGCTTCGCCACGCATGTACTGCAGTTCCGCCCGGATACCGACGTCGCGCTGCTCAACGCGATGCTGTGCACCATCATCGAAGAAGGGCTGACCGACGAGCAGTTCATCGCGGAACGCACCTGTGGCTACGAGCAGCTCAAGGAGCAGGTGCTGAAATACACACCGGAGTCGATGGCGCCCGTATGCGGCATCGACGCGCAGACGATCCGGGAGGCGGCGCGCCTGTACGCGACGTCGCATGGCTCGATGATCTTCTGGGGGATGGGCATCTCGCAGCACGTGCACGGCACCGACAACGCGCGCTGCCTCATTGCGCTGGCCTTGATCACCGGCCAGATCGGGCGGCGCGGTACCGGACTGCATCCTCTGCGCGGGCAAAACAACGTGCAGGGTGCTTCGGACATGGGATTGATTCCCATGGTGTACCCGGATTATCGCTCGGTGGAGAACGAACAGCAGCGCGAGTTCTTCGAAAAGCTGTGGAACGCGAAGCTCGATCCAAAGAAGGGGCTCACCGTCGTCGAGATCATGAACGCCGCGCTCCGGCGCGAGATCCGCGGCATGTACATCATGGGTGAGAACCCGGCCATGTCGGATCCCGATCTGGAGCACGCGCGCGAAGCGCTGGCCGCGCTCGACTGGCTGGTCGTGCAGGATCTCTTCCTCACGGAAACGGCTTCTTTTGCCGACGTCGTACTGCCCGCCTCGGCTTTTCCCGAGAAGACCGGCACGTTCACCAATACCGACCGGCGCGTGCAGCTGGGACGGCAGGCGCTCGACGTGCCGGGCGACGTGCGCCAGGATCTCTGGATCATCCAGGAAATGGCGCGTCGCATGGGCCTCGACTGGAACTACGACAATGCGTCCGATGTCTGGGCCGAGATACGCAAGGCGGTGCCCAATTGTGCCGGCATTACGTGGGAACGACTGGAGCGCGAGCACGCCGTCACGTATCCCTGCCTGCACGAAGGCGATCCCGGTGAAGAAGTGATTTTCGTCGACAAATTCTCGACGCCGGACGGGCGCGGCCGCCTGGTGCCCGCTGACTTCACACGCGCCGCGGAAGTACCCGACGCCGATTACCCGATGGTTTTGATCACCGGCCGCTTGCTCGAGCATTGGCACACCGGTGCCATGACGCGCCGCGCGCAGGTCCTCGACGCCATCGAGCCGGTCGCCACGGTCAGCATGAATCCGGCCGACATGACGCAGCTCCGTGTCGAGCCCGGCGAATATGTGACCGTCGCATCCCGGCGCGGTAAGGTCAGTGCGCTGGCCCGGCGCGATCCCGGTACACCGAAGGGCGCGGTGTTCATGCCGTTCGCGTTCGTCGAAGCGGCGGCCAACCTGCTGACCAACCCGGCGCTGGATCCATTCGGGAAGATACCGGAGTACAAGTATTGTGCGGTGCGCGTCTCACGCGGTGATGAAGCTCGCGAGTCCGCTACCTACGGAGCGGCAGCAAACTCAACAGATTCTTGAGGGCCTCATGCAACGCGGAAACTCCACCCTGATCTCGATCGAGGAAGAACGTCGTCGCGAAGCCAATTGGCGCTCGCAGACGGCCGACGTGATTCGCACGGCGACCGAGCGGTACCTCCAGATCGCGGCGGCCCTGAAGCTGGATGCCAAGGCCACCGAAGCGCTGGTCAGCGCGGCCATGGAAACCACCCGCCAGTATCAGACCGGCTACATGTACGCCAATTACGAGAAGCGGACCGGACACCCGTGGCCCGATGAAGGTCGCGACAACGAAGAAGCCGTTTGGGAGGCCAACTGGCGCTCCGCCCTCGATTGGCTCAGAACCGCGCTGGCCGAGCAGCATTCATCTTAGGTCTGGAACACCTTCACGCGCGGCGCCGCTGGCTCGACCTCGGTTTTACGATCCTGCCGATTTGTAGTATTATTCTGCCCTGCCCCGTTCGTAGCACGTTTCCAGAACCTGAATGAACGCTGCAATACCGGCCAAAGCTGCTGCACTTCTCGAGCTCACCAAGCCCGGCATCACGCGCCTGGTCCTGGTCACGACCGCCGCGGGTTTCTACCTCGCGGTCGGCGCCTCGGGCAGTTTGCTGCTGTTTGTGAATGCGCTCTTCGCTACCGCGCTGGTGGCTTCAGGCACGAACGCGCTCAACCAGTGGTTCGAGCGCGACGCCGACGCCCATATGCGCCGCACCGCGCGTCGTCCGCTGCCCAGCGGCCGTCTCTCCAGCCGTGAGGCCGTGATCTTCGCGTGGGCGATTTCACTGGTCGGCCTCGTCTACTTCGCGCTGTTCGTCAACATGCTGACGGCGTGGGTGGTAGCCTTCACCCTGGCGTCGTACGTGTTCATTTACACGCCGCTCAAGCGCAGAACGTGGATCGCCACGTTGATCGGCGCGGTGCCCGGCGCGCTTCCTATCGTCGCCGGGTGGACGGCCACCGGTCAGCCGCTGACGCCGGCAGCCTGGGCGCTCTTCGCCATCATGTTCATCTGGCAGCTGCCGCATTTCTACGCACTCGCCTGGATTTATCGCGAAGACTATCGCAAGGCCGGCTTCCAGATGCTGACAGTGGTGGACCGCACCGGCTCGCGTGCGGCATGGCAGACGTTGCTGTGGGCGGCCGCGCTGCTACCCATCAGCCTGCTGCCGACCGTATTCGGGCTTACGGGAAAGATCTACTCGATAGGTGCCGTGCTGCTCGGTCTGGCCTTTCTGCTGCCCACCATTTTGATGCTGACCCGCGGGCCCAGCGAGCGGTTCGCGTGGCGCATCTTCGTCGCCAGCATCGTCTATCTGCCGCTGCTGCTCGTCCTCATGGTGATCGATAAAGTCTGAGGGCTTCTTCTCGCCGCGCTGATCGCGAGCAGGGTAGCCAGGTCCACACATTCTTGTTGTTTCATCGCAGAGGAGGCCGTGTGGTCAAACGCATCGGGCGGGCGAGAACATTTCGGTAACGCCAGCATGCAGTTTTTGGTTGTTGGGTTTGGGGTGGGCAAGTATCCGCAGTGAGATCGTCAGCAACTACGAGTCGTCTTCGCTAACAAGGAACTGGATTTGATGAAAGGCCGTTAGCAGAGCTTCCGCGACCCGCGTTTCGCTTTGTTTCCCGCGCCCCGCATCCAGCGCTCCGCGCCAGCGCCCGCGAACCCGCTCCTCGGCTTGAAAGCGAGAAACACCCCTGCTCGAAAGCATAGGCTAGGAAGCGATGGTCCTCATAGCCTGCAGGGCCTTCCGCGACCGCTCCTCCTCCTGGTTCTCCGACGTTGCCCAGCGATAGAAGAGGATGCTGATCGCCACCCAGAAGATCAGCGCGCCGGGCACCCACATGATCAGGCCGCCCAGCTTCTGGTCTTCGAGAGCGCTCAGGCTGAAAATCCGTTCGGCATCGCCGTACCAGGGGTAGAGCACGCCGTCGGTGAGCGTGATCAGCGCGCTCACCAGCGACATGGGGATGCTGAGCGCGAACAGGTAGACCATGCGCAGTGGTCTGATCAGCCGCGACAGCTCGGGCAGTGGATCGACGACCGGCCACCACATGAACATCGCGGCGACAATGAACATGAGGTGCTGCACGATGTGTACGTTGTGATTCTCCAGCGCCCAGTTGTAGAACATCGGGAAATGCCAGCCGGAGAACACGACGTTGTAAATCGCGAACGCGATGAGCGGCCCGGTCAGGACACGCGCTACCCCGTATCCCACCGTATTGCGAATGATGGCGCGCCACAGCCAGTCCGGCATGGCGACCAGCATGAGCGGCGCCATGATCAGCGTGAGTACCAGATGCTGCACCATGTGGGCGCTGAACAGGTAGAGGTCGGACAGCTCGTGCAGCGGCCCATTGAGTGAGACGAACAGCAGGATGACGGCGGCGGTGAAGCAAATGCGCTGCCAGGCCGGAACCGGCTCACCCCATTGGTAGCGCCGGCGCAGCGGGCCGATGCTCGCGAAGTAGGCACCCAGCAGGATAGCGCAGCCGATCAGCGTGCTGATATGGATGGGCCAGGCCGTCCACGAGAAATCCGCGACGCCGTGCAGCAGCGGCAGCATGCTCAGCCCAGCGGGATCCCCGGCAGCACCTTGAACAGGATGACCATGCCGATCACCACGAGGGCTGCCAGAAACAGGGGTGCAACGAAGACACGAGCAAAGATGCGACTGTCGAACTTGAGGTGCATGTAGAACATGACCACGATCGCGAACTTCACCGCGGAGAGCACCAGTAGCGATGGGATCAGCACACCGGACAGCGATTCGATATAGAAGATCGCCACTTCGATGCCGGTTATGACCGTCAGAATGAACCCGACGACCACATAGGTCCGCCACGTCGGGTGGCCGCTGGTGTGATCTTCGTGGGCTACCGCCCCATGCGTATGCGTGTCAGCCATTTCCGCTCTACTGAATGAGGTAGACCAGCGTGAAAATGATGATCCAGACAATGTCGACGAAGTGCCAGTACAACCCCGCGATCTCCAGGGTCAGTGCCCGTGTCGGCGGCATGCGCCCGCGCAGCAGCTCGACCAGCAGCACCAGCAGCCAGATCACACCAATGGTCACGTGCGCGCCGTGGAAGCCGGTCAGGATGAAGAACGACGAGCCGAACAGGTTGGTCTGCAGCTTCAGGCCTTCGTGATAGAAGTGCGTGAACTCGTACGCCTGGAAGCCCAGGAACGTGCTGCCCAGCAGGATCACGCCCAGCAGCGAAGCAATCGCGTACGAGCGCTTGCCGCGCTGCACGCCATCCAGTGCCAGCACCATGGCCAGCGAGCTCATGAGCAGCACGAAGGTGCTGATCGAGGTGAGCGGGATGTCGAGGATTTCGCTCGAGAACGGCCCGACAATGCTCTCGTTCTTGTAGGTCATGTAGGTCGCGATGAGCGACCCGAAGAACAGGCACTCCGAACCGAGGAACACCCAGAAGCCCAGCTTGAAGGTGTTCAGGCCGGTCGCGGTGGGTGGGTGCGCCGGGCTGTGCGCGTGTGCGATTGCTTGGTCTGCCATTGTCTCCTGAATCAACCTCGGGTAACGACCGTTCACGTGCACGAACACGGACACGGACACGTTATTTCGTGCTACAAATTTGTAATTCGCTGTTCACGTGCACGTGTCCGTGTTCGTGCACGTAAACGTTCCAACCTCAGTGAATGGGCTCGAACGCCCAGTTGATCACACCCAGCGCCGTCACGCCCAGTCCGATCAGCGGCGCCCACCAGAATGGCGCCAGGAACAGGCCGAACGTCAGCACGGCGCCGAACGCGGTGAAAATCGGCCACCACGAGGGCGGCGGCATGTGCATCGGCTCGGGCTCGC
Source organism: uncultured bacterium (assembly GCA_966424955.1). Lineage (GTDB taxonomy): Bacteria > Gemmatimonadota > Gemmatimonadetes > Longimicrobiales > RSA9 > CBJLQC01. The sequence continues at coordinate 13,286 of CBJLQC010000013.1, forward strand.
CCTGCGCGGCAGCCAGGATCGCATCGGGCTCATCCCAGAGCGGCTCGCGGCTGTGCACCACCGGCACGCGCGCAAAGTTGTATTCGGCTGGCGGCGACGTCGTGGCCCATTCGAGCGTGGCCGCGCCCCAGGGGTTCGAGCCGGCCGGCGCGCCGCGCCTCAGGCTCCAGATCAGGTTGGCGACCAGGAACAGGATCGAGATCGTCTGAATCCCGGCGCCCCACGTCGACATCATGTTCAGCGTGCCGACGTTGAGTTCGGCTGAGTACGTGAAGATGCGGCGCGGCATGCCCAGCAGGCCGGTCCAGTGCATCGGCATGAACGTCAGGTTGAAGCCGATGAAGAACAGCCAGAAGAAGATCTTGCCGAGCGCCTCGTTCATCATGCGCCCGGTAATCTTCGGGAACCAGTAGAAGATCCCGCCGAACACGGCGTTGACCAGCCCGCCGATCAGTACGTAATGAAAGTGCGCGACGACGAAGTACGTGTCGGTCTGCTGCAGGTTGTGCGGCGACGTCGCGTTCATCACGCCGGAAATGCCGCCGATCGTGAAGGTGGCGACCATGGCGACCGCAAACAGCATCGCCGTGTTCAGCTTCAGCTGTCCGCCGTACATGGTGGCGATCCAGTTGAAGATCTTCACGCCCGTCGGGATCGCAATGATCATGGTCAGGATCGTGAAGAAGCTGTCCGCAATGGGGCCGAGCCCGGTCGCGAACATGTGATGCGCCCACACGCCCCAGCCGATCAGCCCGATCAGCGCGGCCGAGTACACCATGACGGCGTAGCCGAAGAGCGGCTTGCGGGAAAACGTCGGGATGATCTCCGATACCAGACCGAAGCCGGGCAGGATCAGGATGTAGACTTCCGGATGTCCGAACATCCAGAACAGGTGCTGCCAGAGCACCGGATCACCGCCCGCGGCCACGTCGAAGAAGTGCGTGCCCCAGAAGCGGTCGAAGGTCAGCAGGAACAGCGCAATGGCCAGCACCGGCAGCGCGGTAACGATCAGGAAGCTGGTGATCAGCGCCATCCAGGTGAAGAGCGGCATGCGCATGAGCTTCATGCCCGGGGCGCGCAGGTTCAGGATCGTGGTAATGAAGTTGACGCCGGCCATGGTGGACGCGGGCAAGGGCGGACTGGTGTGGACGGAAGAGAAG
>CBJLQC010000014.1:0-14391 GCA_966424955.1 uncultured bacterium
CCCCGACCGCGCGAAGCACCTCGCCCGTATCCGCGCCGGCGATGAGCTGATCATCGTACCCGGCCCGCCTACCGATGACGAGCCGGGCATCTGGGTGCACCTGCCGGGCGGTGACTTGCTGGGCCACCTGCCGCCGGAGATCGAGCAGTGGCTGGCGCCCTGGATGCTGCGCGGTGGACGCGCAACCGCGCGCGCCGTGAAGGTTGAGCATGAGGATGCGCCGAGCTGGCGGCGCTTGCTGATCGAGGTGACGTGCGCGCCCGCGGCTACATCGAGTTGACCGGGAGATCGACGACGTCGGCCACCTCCGTCGTCTCCTTCATCCAGAAGGGCTCACCGTACGGCTTGCGGATCAACGACCCATAGTGCGCGCAGTGCGCCAGGATCTGGTCGCGTAGCGGACGCGAGCCACCGCCCAACACGTCGCCCATGCTGGTCTTCCCGGCGAACTGTGAGCCGAACGCGAAGATCGCTTCCAGCTTGCGATCGATGACCTCTGTGATGTCGACCACGAAGCTCGGCTTGACGTGCGCTTCCTGATACGTCAGGGCATATAGCACCTTGTGTGGTCGGAACGGCTCGCCGCCCACGTCCTGCGCGTTCCTGATGCCCGCGATGAAGCACGCGTCGCGCGCCAGCTCGGTGGCCGCGCGATGATCCGGATGGCGCGCTGCGGGCCAATGCAGTATGACCGTCCGCGGCCGCATTTCGCGGATCGTGGTGGCGACGACGCTGCGCGCCGCGGGTGTGTTTTCCAATCGTCCATCCGGCAGCCCGGCGGTTCGCCGCTCCGCGCACCCCAGGATCCGCGCCGCCGCTTCGGCTTCGCGCGACCGGGTGTCGCGGTTACCGAAGGACCCGCTCTCGCCACCCGTCAAATCCAGGATCCCCACCCGGTGCCCCTGCGCCGCCATGCGCGCGAGTGTCCCGCCGCACAACAACTCCGCATCGTCCGGATGCGCCATGATGGCTAATAAATCGACTTGCATAGTCCGCGAATATAGGGGTGCGTTGACGAGACGGCAGGTAGTCCGCGACGCGTGTGGCGATAGGGCAGCCGATAGGTAAGAGGCGCGCGCTGAGTGAGGAAGAGCGAACGGAGGCGGTCGCGACGAGGCATACCGCCTTCCGAGCGCGGATCGAGCAAGTTACTCGTAGCGCAGCGCGACCACCGGGTCCAGGCGCGCAGCGCGCCATGCCGGCCACAGCCCGAACAGCACCCCCGCCACCGTGGCCATGCCCAGCGCCGCGATGATGCCACCTATCGGCACACGCGCATCGATCGGCGTCAGCGCGCTCACCGTGAAGGCCAGCCCGCCGCCGATGGCCATCCCAATGACGCCGCCGATGAACGTGACGGTCACCGACTCGAAGAGGAACTGCCAGAGAATCTCCCGCTGCGTTGCCCCCAGCGCCTTGCGGATACCGATTTCCCGGGTGCGTTCGGTAACCGCAATCATCATGATGGCGATCACGCCCACGCCTCCAACCATCAGCGCGACCGAAGACAACGCGATCATCACCATGAAGAAGATGCCGGTGATCTTGTTGAAAGTCTTCGCCATCTCTTCCTGGCGAATCAGCGCGAAATTGTCCGGCTCGCTCGGGTGCATGCCGCGGCGAATGCGGATGGACGCGGCGACCTGGTCCATGGCCTCATCCTGCGTAGCCTGGGCGGCGGTGACGACCAGGCCACCGATCATCTCGTCATCGGCTTGCAGGTGCTTGAGCGCCGACGTGTAGGGCACGACGATGAAGTACTTCTGGATGCTGGCGAAGATGTTACGCGCGGGCTCGAACACGCCGACTACACGGAACTGCTCGCCGTTGATGCGAATTGCGCGACCGATCGGATCGAGCTGACCAAACAGCTTCTCGGCGAGCTGCAGCGTAATCACGCCGACCGCCGCCGAGCTGCTGACATCGGTCGGCAGGTAATCGTGTCCCGCGACAATGCGTCCGGTCGTAAATTGCGTCCAGCCCGCGCCGCGGCCCACGGTCGCCACGCTGGGCAGTCGTTCCTTCCCGAATTCGACGACCGTGCTGTTCATGTCCACGCCGGGGATCGCTTCCTTCACGGCCGGCAAGCGGTTCAGCGAAAGGATCTCCTCGACGGTGACCTTCGGATTGCTGCCCCAGGGCGGTCCGTCGCTCACGATGCGCACGTCGTTCCAGTCGAACCGTCCGAAGAAGAAGTTTTTCGGACCGGCTGCCTCCAGCTCCACCATGATGCCGTGCCGGATGCCGGAAACCATGGCGCTCATCGCCATCACGGTCGCTACGCCCACCACGATGCCGATGATAGTGAGCACCGAACGGAACTTGTTGGCGCGCAGCTGGTCGAGCGCGAGCACGACGCCTTCCCGCAGGCTTTCCAGCCGCATCATGGGGATGCCGATCTTACTCATAGCGCAATGCCACGACGGGATCGAACTTGGCGGCGCGATTGGCGGGATAAATGCCCGCGAGCATCCCGACACTCACCCCCATGATGGTGGCCATCGTGATCCAGAATGGCGAGATCGCGGCCGGCAGGGGCGTCGCGGCCTCCACGATCTTGGCGCCGGCCACGCCGATACTGATGCCGATGATGGCGCCGACCAGCGACAGTGTCGCGGATTCGACCAGCACTTGTGTGACGATGTCCTTGCGCCGCGCGCCCAGCGCTTTGCGGATGCCGATCTCACGCGTCCGTTCGGTCACCGACACCAGCATGATGTTCATGATCACGATGCCGCCGACCACGAGGGCGATGGAAACCAGGCCGGGGAAGGCCGCCAGCAGAATCGTCTTGATCTTCTGCCAGAAGCCCAGCGAATCGTCGGCGGTATCGATCGCGAAGTCGTTAGCGTCAGCAGGATGCAGGCGATGGCGCACTCGCATCATCGCCTCGAGCTGCATGCGTGCCGTTTCGAAATCCCCTGGATCCAGTGGTTTGACCACGACCTGATCGACTTTGCCGTGCGGCGCCACGAACCGCGAAATGGCAGAGTGCGCCGGCGCGATCGCCTGGTTGTCCAGCGACATGCCGAACAGAGTGCCCTGCTTCTCCAGGATACCGATCACCTGGAAGGGAATGCCTTCGATCTTCACACTGCGGCCGATCGGGTCGAGCCGGCCGAAGAGCTTGTCGGCAGCTTCCGCTCCCAGGATCACGACCGGCACGCCCATGCGGTCTTCCGGTGCGGTGAATACGCGGCCGCGCTCGATGTCGTATTCGTGGATCTTGAAGAAATCGTACGCGACGCCCTTGATCCACACATTGGTGACCTCGGTGCCGTCCGGTGCCTGCAGCGTGCCGCCATCCTCGCTTTCTTCGGCGATGAGCGCCGGCACCGACAGATTCTGGCGGATGTGGTCGGCGTCATCGAAAGTGATGCGCGGGCGGCGCACCATGGCGCGCCACACTTCGGGATCAGACTCGAAGTTGACGTTCGGAAAACGCCGGACCATCAGCGTGTTCAGCCCCCAGACCTGCCGCGCGAAGTCCTCTTCCATGTACTTGTTGAGGCCTTCCACGACGCTGACCACGGTGATGAGGAACATGACACCGATGATGACGCCGAGCACCGCGAAGAAGCTCTTGAGCTTTTGCGCGCGGATCTGCTGCAGCGCGAGGACGGCGCCTTCCCGGATGTACATCAGGCAGTCGCCACGGCGGCTTCGCGGACGAAGTCGCTGGAAATCACGCCGTCACGCAGGGTGACCACCCGCTGTGCATGCTCCGCGATATCGTGTTCGTGCGTGACCAGCACAATGGTCTGTCCGTTGCCGTGCAACTGATCGAAGAGCGCCATGATCTCGATGCCGGTCTGGCTGTCCAGGTTACCGGTCGGCTCGTCCGCCAGCAGGATCGATGGATTGTTGATGAGTGCGCGCGCGATCGCGACGCGCTGGCGCTGACCGCCCGACAGCTCGGCCGGACGATGATGCATACGGTCGCCCAGCCCCACCTTTTGCAGCATCGCTTCCGCGCGCGGCTTGCGCTCCTTGGCCGGCACACCACCGTAAATCAGCGGCAGCTCGACGTTGTGCAGCGCAGTGGCGCGCGGCAGCAGGTTGAACGTCTGAAAAACGAAGCCGATCTCGCGGTTGCGGATACGTGCCAGCTCGTCGTCGCTCAGGTCGGAAACCAGCTGATTGTTCAGCCAGTATTCGCCCGAGGTCGGCGTGTCCAGGCAGCCGATCAGATTCATGAACGTTGACTTGCCGGAGCCGGATGGACCCATGATCGCAATGTACTCGTTGCGTTGCACGATCAGATCGACGCCGCGCAGCGCACGGACCGTTTCGGCACCCAGCTCGTAGTCCTTCTTAAGACCCGTCGTCTTGATGATCGGGTGGCTCATCAGGATTTCTTCTCCTTGGTGGCCGGGCCACCCTTCTTGTCCCCTTCATCGGCCATCGGTTTGACGGGCTTGTCGTTCTCCAGTGCGCGCACCGCTTCATAGGGGCCGGCCACGACCGTGTCGCTAGTCGTCAGGCCTTGCAGCACCTCGAAGTGCTCACGGCCGGTGATACCCGTCTTTACCTGGACGAACTTCGCCTTGCCGTCCTTGACCACGAACACGCCCTCTTCATCCTGGCTCTTGTCGCGTTCCGCCGCCTCGCCCGCCTGCTTCGCCTTCGGATCATCACTGGGCAGCGCCTTGACGTTGCCGCGCTCCCGCACGGTCAGCGCAATGATGGGAATCGACAGCACCTTCTTGCGCGCCGCGGTCACCACCTCCGCCGTCGCCGACAGATCCGACCGCAGTGTGCGCGGCGGGTTGGCCAGGCGAATGACGATCTCGTAGTCCACGGCCTGTGTGCTGGTGCCGCCCTGTTGCGAAACGGCATCCGGATTGCGCGTCGAGCTGTGGCTGATCTCGCTCACGCGCCCCAGAAACTTCGTCTTGGGGAACGCGTCGATCTCGACGGTAGCGCTGTCACCCAGCTTCATCTCCGGGACATCCGTTTCATCGACGCGAATGACCGCCTCCATGACCGACAGGTCGGCCACGGTCAACAGCAAGCTCCCCGGATTATTCATGGTCCCGACGATGGCGGTTTCACCTTCCTCGACTTCGAGGCGCGTGACCACGCCGTCCGTGGGCGCGCGCCTCCCCGTCTTGCTCAGTTGCTCCTGCGCTTCGCCCAGCCCGGCCCGTGCCATCTGACCGCCGTACTGCGCGGCCCGCAACAACTCCTGCTGCACCAGCTGCTGCGTCTCGGCGTCCTCGATCTGCTGCTTGCTGATCAGGTTCTCACCCTGCGAGGCGAGGGCCCGGGCCCGATCGTTGGCGCGCTTGGCCTGGATGACGTTCGCCTTGGCTTGCGCTTCCCGCGCCAGTGCCTCGCTCACGGCGGCCTGCGCGCGCGCGACGGCGGCCTGGTACTGCGTCGGGTCGATGCGCATCAGCACCTGCCCACGCGCGACCTCATCGCCTTCACGGACGTTCAGCTGCACAATGCGTCCCATGATGTCGGCCTGCACATCGACTTTCCGGTGCGGACGGATCCACCCGCTGGCGCTCACGATCGCGACCAGGTCACGCTCCTGTACCGGCTCCAGCCGGACCTCCGTCGGCTTTTCATTGCGCGACGCCGCGGCGCCCACGCCAATACCGCCGACCACGACCAACGACACCAGGCCGACGATCATTTTCGTACGTTTCGTCATCGGAGATTTCTCCCAACTGCTGTCTCGAGTGCAGCCTTGCTTTCGTGGAATGAATAAACGGCTATCAGGTACGCGCGGTCGGCGCGCGCCTTGATGGTTACGGCGTCCTGCAGCTCCAGGAACGAGGCCGCGCCCAGGCGATAGCGCTCGCGCGCCAGCTGAAGCTGTTCGTCGGCCAGGTCGCGGTTGCGCGTCTCCAGCACGACGCTCTGTTGCGCGGTCTTCAGGTCTGCCAGTGCGGTTGCCACCTCGGTACGGATACGCAGCTCCTCACCGCGCGCGCGGTGCTCGGCATCCAACGCCGCCGCTTTCGCGGCCTGGACATTGCGCTCGCGCGTGAAGCCCTGGAAAATCGGCAACGAGATGCTCAGCGAGGCGCTCAGCGGATCGCGCGTGTAGTTGAACGGGAACACGTCGTTGCCGGCGATGATCTGGCGCTCCTGTTCGGGCGTCAGCACACCCGTCGGACACGTGCGCGGATAACCCGGAATCGGCGTCGAGGAGCCGGCCGCCACCGCATTGAAGAAGAGGCACTGATCGCGGGCACCGGCCGCGGCGTCCTGCGCGCTCTGGATCATACCCGCGGTACTGCCCGCTTCGCGCGCGTATCCCGACCACCCCATCGAGAGGTTCAGCGACGGCAGATACGCTGAGCGGGCCATCTTGGTGCCGGCCCGGCTTGCCTCGACCGCTGCCCGCGAAGCGCGCAGGCTCGGATTCACCTGCAAAGCCTGCTGCATGAGATCGTCCTGTGTCCAGTTGACCTCGGATACATCGAAACGAGTCGTCAGCTGGATTTCCGGATTGATCTCGATCCCGAGCTGCTGGCCGAGGCGCAGTCGTTCGGTCCGCACCAGATTTTCGGCCTGCAACAGCGCAACTTCGGCACGGCCCTGCTCGACTTCCGCCTGCTTCAGCTCCATCGGAATCGCCAGCCCTACTTTGACGCGCGCGTCGGCCAACCGGCGGTTGTCCTGGGCGCGCTCCAGCTCCTGCCGGGTGAGCGTCACCGCATCCTGAGCGCGCAGCACTCCCAGATACTGCCGCGTCACGTTTGCATCCAGAAGGAATTGCGACGCCGTGATCCCCGCGTCCGTCGCTCGCCGGTCCGCCTTCGCCCGGCCGGGCGCCAGCAGGGAAGCACCGCTCAACGAGTAGTTCAGTCCGAGACTGTAGCTGGACGAGTAGTATTCGGGGGTCGTGCTGACACCAAGGTCGGCGCCGGTGAAAATACCGAACCGCGACTGCCCGGATGCCTGATACTGGAAATTCGTGCTGGCCGACGCGCCGGGCAGCAACTGCCCGTACGCCTCGCGCACGTTCCAGTCGGCCACGTCAGCGTCGTTCTTCTGCGCCAGGAATTCGGGATTGTTCTCACGCGCGAGGCGGACCGCTTCCTCCAGCGTCAGAGTTGTACGTGACTGCTGAGCATATGCGGCCACAGCCAACACCAATGAAAAGGCTGGCACCAGTCGCAGGCTTCGAGAGAGCGCGCGTAAGCGCGAGCTGGCTTGCACCGTTGCAACTCCGGGATGTCGTTTAATTGATGAACACTGCCTGTCGCGCAGTACGATTATGACACTTCGCGTGTTTCAACCGTTTGCAGTACTTCAATATAGCTGGAAAAGCCTGCTTAATGAACCCGTTGTGAGGGTTTTCGGCGGGACGTACGTAGCTTCGCGGGCGAACGCGGGGTGCTGGAGGTTGCTCACCGACACCCCGCGGCTCGGTCGGATCATTTCACTTCGGCGCCGCCATTCGTTGAGCGATGAACTTCCGGTCGGCGATCTCTAGACGGAGCACACGGCCGTCCGAGTCCGTCCAGATCTCACGAGCCGGAGTGCCCGCGGCCGTCACCGTATACTTCTGGGCGTCATGCGAGCGGCCGGCAATCGCGATCTTGTCCGCGCCGCCGTACGCGACCTGCGCCACCACCTGACGGCTGAGGCGCGGAATGATCACCGGCATGCGGGCCGATTTCCCATCCGCTCGCCGGGCCAGGAAGTAGTACTGGTGGGCCACGCCCTCATCGGCGACGACGGCCCCCTCACCGGCCAGGTACTCACGCATCATCTCGCCGGCCGGGGACACGATCTGGGCACTGAAGCGGCCGCCGACCACGCGTCCCTTGATCTGCTCCGCCCCCGCCCCCTGGACCTTCACCTCGTAGGCCGCCGGCCGCAGGCTGCCACCCGCCACCTGCAGCTCGGAGCTGAGCTCCTGCGGACCCTTGTCACCGTCCAGCACGACCCGTCCAACTGCAATAATGACAGCATTTTCCCCGGAACCGTTCTGGCGGATGGAAAATACCTCGGTGCCGACCTCACGGCCGCCCACGCTGATGCGGAACGACCCCTCGTCCAGAGTTGTCGTTTGCGCGTCGGCAGCGGCTGGCGCCACCAGTGCCAGCAACGAAACCAGCAAGGATTGTGTACGCATTCATTCTCCTGAAGGTGCTCCCTTTCTACACCATCCGCGGTGCAGGGTCCCTCTCAAATGGTGTCGCTTTCCACGTCTGTGGGGGCCAGGAATACGGCGTCGCCGATGACATGCAGCATGCGCTTGTAGATCGCCTCGCCCTTTTCCACGGTCGCCACCGTCGGGTAACCGACCGTGCCGGACCCTCCGGCCGGGGCCGCCGGTAATTTGCCTTTGACGTATTTCTTGAACAGGTCGGGCGTCAGCTCGAAATCGCGGGCGCGATCCATTCTGACGACTTCCGGATACAAGTAGAGCATGAGCGAAGTCTCGGCTTCACCGGCGTGGAAGGGTCCGGGCTGGATGTCGAGCAGGTCGGCGATTTCGACATCCCAGACGGAGACGACGCGCACGCGGGCGCGCCGGGTGATCAGCGTGGCGAGGGCATCGAGGTGTGGCTCGTGCCGGTGTGCGGTGATGACGACGAATTCGTTGAGGCCGTGTTTCTCCCATCCGGCGAGCAGCTCGTTGAGGGAGCGGTGCAGCGTTTTCTGCCGCAAGGTGGTGGTACCGGCGTATTCGAGAGCGCCGGGCACATTCACGCCGTAATATATTGTGGGAGCGCGCAACACGTTGAACTCGCGAGAGAGATCGACGGCAACGCGACGCGCGATGAGCACGTTGGTGCCGAGCGGCAGGTGTGGGCCGTGCTGCTCGAGGGCCCCGACGGGTACGATCAAGCGCGGATCACGCGCGAGGTGAGCCGCGACGTCGACCCAACTTAATTCATCGAGACCGACCTGATCTTCAACCTGGGGCATTTGCCTTCATCCGGATCTTCCGTGAGCCGCAGCCGCCGCTGGGTGGCGATTGCGGTGTGGGCGGCGGCCTATGTTGCGCTGCTTGCCGTCCTGCGTTGGAGTGCCAAGGTATCACTTCCGTATCTGGTCGTCAGCATTGCGGCGCTGGTACTGGCGTTCGGGCTGGTACGTTTCGCGCGCGGGTCACGCCTGCTTTCCACCCCACTATATCTTGCCATGGCGGTGCTGGCCGTCGCACAAGTCGGCGCGGTCTACACCTCATACCGGCTGACGCGCCTGCCGTCGGACTGGCCGCAGCTGGTAGCTTCACGGGAGAACCGCCTGCGCTCGGAGCTGGACCGTCACATCACGGCGGTCGTCGAGCGGGCGCGCCGCAGCGCGAACGCGGCCGCGAACCAGGCGTCGCGCAGCGATAGCAGCGGGTATTTCGCGCTGCTCGCGCAGCTGCGAAAGGAATCGGACGTGGATGCGCTGGCGCTTTTCGGCGACGCCGGTTCGCTGGTCGCGTGGTCGGGAGAGCATCGCGGGCGCATTCCGGATTCGGTGCGGATCGGCCCTGCGCGCGTCGCCTTCGTCGAGCAGCCCCTCTACAGCTACATCTACTTCTCGGTGCCGGTGCCTGGCCGACGGCTCCACGCGATGTCCGCGACCATGCTGGGCAGCGCATTGCCGCAGCGCGCCCAGGATCCGGTGCTGAGCGAGACCGCGGCGCTGCTATCCGAGCTGGGCGCCACGTTTCGCTCGGGCAAAGGACCGGCGCAGGCCTGGCCGCTCGTCGTAGCCGGCGACACGGTGGCGCATGCGCGTCTCAATACGATCACGCAGTCGAAGTGGCGCGACCAGGCCGTCACCTTCGCGCAGCGTGTCATGCTGGCCCTGGGAGCACTCACGCTGTTGCTCATTGGTACGGCGTGGCTGCGGCGGCCCAATCGTCAGCTGGCTACGGCCATTCCGTTGCTGGCGGCCGCAGGGGTTTTGGCCGTTGCGCCGATCGGCTCACTCGGACTCGACAATCTGTATTCGCCCGCTTTCTTCCTGCTGCCGCTGCCCGGGGACATCTCCCTCGGCACGCTGCTCGGCGTTCTGCTTGCCCTGGCCGCCCTCGCCGCCACTATGGTCGGCAACGTGCGGTTGCCGCGGCAGCCCGCTACGCTGCTGGTCGCCGGCGCCGTAGTGGTCGCGATCGCATACCCGGCCGTCATCCGGATGCTGATCGGTCCAAGTGCCTCCGATGCATACCAGGCTCGCGCGGCCGGCACGATGCTGCTGCTGGGCGGACCGGCGCTTTGGTTTGGCCTGCAGGTCGCGGCTGCCTTGCTGCTCGGCATCGTCACCGAGCTGGCACTGCCGCGCTGGAGCTGGATCGGATCGCAGCCGAGCACTGGGCGCTGGCGCTCGCCATGGACACTCATGCTGGTGGGCGCGCTCGTCACCAGTGCCGCGCTCAGCGCGACCGTCCTGGTGCGCGGTCAGACTGCGCGCTGGGTCTCACCATGGTTTGCGGCGGCGTGGGTGGTCCCTTTCCTCCTCACAGCGTTCGCGATTGCGGCGTTCCGCGGTCAGGGCATGCGGCTCATCCGCTGGCTCTTTGCCGGCTGGCTGGCGGCCACCGTCGTGCTGCCCTTCCTGTGGATCGCGCACATCGACACGCGGCTCGAGGATGCGGAGGACGAGCTGGCGACGCTGGGTTCCAGCCCGGATCCCTTCCTCGAATATCTGCTGCGGCAATTCGCGGGTGAAATGGTGGCCCGCGCGGATCAGGGAGAAGATGGCGTGCAGCTGCTCTACCGCAGCTGGGTCAGCAGTGGCCTGGCGCGCGAGTCGTATTCGCTGCGTATGACGTTGTGGTCGAGCGACGGCACACCCCAGGCGCAACTCGCCCTGGGTGAGATGCAACAAGCCGGGGCCGAGCGCGCCACATCGTTGCCGCCGTTCCTGCAGCCCGCGTTTTCGCGGGTCCGCGAATACAGCCAGGCCGAGGTACTGCGTCTGCAACAGGTGCCGGACGTCAACGAAGCGCTGGTCGCGCCGATCGACAGTTCGCGCATCGTCACCGTGGAAGTGCCGCCGCGCCGCACGCTGCAGCGCAGTGCGCTGCCGTTCCTACGGTCCGGCGAGGAAATGGAGGCGCTGCTCGAGCTGGTGCCCGCGCGGCAAGGAACGGTGCTCAGCGGCCAGACGTGGAATCCCACCGAACAGGGCTGGCGCAGTGAAGCCATCGTACGCTACGCGGACGGCGACTACCATGCACACGTGGAGGTGCGCCTGCCGGGGCTGGGCGTGCGTCTCGCGCGCGGCGTGCTGCTCGTCGCAGTAGACATCGGCATCTTCATTTTGCTCTGGCTGATCGGCCGGGCCGCCCGCGGGGAACATCTTGCGCTGCGCCGCATCTGGCGGGAATGGAGCGGCAGCTTCCGGGGCCGTGTGACCGCCGCCCTGTTCGTCTTCTTCCTGGTGCCGACCGCCGTATTCGGATGGGTGGCGTTCACGGCGCTTGCCCGTGAGGTGCAGCGTGCCACTCAGCTCGTGGCCGGGCGCGCGGCGCGCACTGCGGTAGTCGAGTTCGCGGATGTCAGCGGTGACTTGCGCGAGCTGGCTGCGCACGCGGGCGCCGACATCCTGTACTACATGCAAGGCGAGCTGGTTGCAGCATCATCGCCGGAAGCGCGCGAGCTGGGCATCTACGGCGCGTGGATGTCGCCCGACGTATTTCAGTTGCTGGAAAGTGGCGAAGAAGACGGCGCGGCCTCGAACCGCAGGATCTTCGGCGACAATGTGGTTACCGCCTACCGCACCTTGCCGGCCCGCTCGGGGGTGCTGGCCGTGCCGTTCTCACTGGAAGCAGGGGAAACGCGATTCCGCCAGCGCGAGCTTGCCCACCTCATCCTGTTTGCCGCCCTGATGGGTGGCTTGCTGTCGCTCGCCCTGTCGCTCGCGGTTGGCCGCGCGCTAGCCGGGCCGATCGGCCGGCTGCAACGGGCGGCGGCAGCGGTAGGAAGCGGCAACTTGCGCGTGCGCCTGCCGGAGCGGACGGGTGATGAGTTCGGCCGGCTCTATACCTCCTTCAACCGCATGGTGCGCCGGCTGCGGCGCGCGCGCGCGCAGCAGGAGCGCAGCGCGCGCGTGCTCGCGTGGGGCGAGATGGCGCGGCAGGTCGCGCACGAAATCAAGAATCCGCTGACGCCGATCAAGCTGGCGGTTCAGCATCTACGGCGCGCCCACGCGGATCGGCGGCCCGATTTCAGCGAGGTGCTCGATCGCAACGTCGATCAGATCCTTTCCGAGATCGACCGCCTCTCCGACATCGCGCGCGCCTTCTCACGCTATGGCGCGCCGCAGCCGGCCACCGGCCCCTTACAGCCGGTACCGGTCGATCACATCGTGCGCGAAGCCATCACGCTTTACCGCGCGGGCGATCCGGAAGTCGAATATCGCGAGGACATTGAGGTGGATTTGCCGCGTGCGTTCGGGCGGGGCGCAGAGCTGAAGGAAGTGCTTATCAATCTGCTCGAGAACGCGCGTGACGCGGTGGATGGCAACGGCGTGATCACGGTGGCCGCCCAGCGTGCGGGCAATGACGTGGAAATTTCGGTACGTGACAATGGCCCGGGTATTCCGAGCGAATTGCTCCCGCGCATCTTCGAGCCGCATTTCTCCACACGCTCGACGGGTACCGGTCTGGGGTTGGCGATCGTGCGGCGGCTGGTGGAAAGCTGGGGCGGGGAAGTCGCTGCCGAAAGCGAAGAAGGGCGCGGAACCACGATCAGGATCGTGCTCCGCGCCGCTTCCGACTATCTGACGATGTAGTCTATCTCACTCGATAGTTCACGATGCGCGGCTGCGTGTCACCGCTGCGCACGACCAGGGAAACGACCTGGCCGGGGCGCAGGCTCTCTGCGACACGCTCCACGTCCTGCACCGTGCGCACCTCGCGGCCGTTGATGCTGATGATTTGTGTGCCCGGCACCAGGTAGCCGGCCGCCGGCGAGAACGCATCGATTTCGTGGACGATCACACCCGTCGTGTTCGCGCTCACACCCATGCGCTGCGCGAGCTGCGGCGTGATTTGCATGGCGCTGAAGCCGAGCAGCTCTTCGCTGCGCGCCCGCACCGGCCGGTTGGCCGCGCGCGGGGCAGCCGACTCGAATTCGCCCAGCTCGACCGTCTTACGCAGACGCTGGCCATACCGAATGATGTCCAGCGTGACCTTGTCGCCCGGGCGCAGCCGGGCCAGCTCTTCCATGAACTGCGTCTGCGTGCGGATCTCGCTGCCATTGAGGGAAGTGACTACGTCGCCCATCTGGATGCCGGCTCGATCCGCCGGCAGGCCGGGCTGCACCGAGGCCATGACCGCACCCGCGACCGCCGGCAGCTTGAACGCTTCCGCGTCCGCCGCCGTCACGCCGCGTACTTCCACGCCGAGCCGCGGGCGGCGCACGTGGCCGAATTCCATGATGTCGCTGGCCACTTTGCGCGCCAGGTCGATGGGAATCGCGAAGCCGGCGCCCGCGAAGTAACCAGTCGGTGATTCGATGGCGCTGTTGATACCGACCACGCGGCCGCGCAGGTCGATGAGCGGACCGCCGGAGTTGCCCGGATTGATGGCGGGATCGGTCTGGATGAACGACTCCAGTGCCGTGCCCTGCTGCGAGACCTCGCGATCCAGAATGCCGAGGTTACGACCCTTGGCGCTCACGATTCCCGCCGTCACCGAGAACTGCAGGGTGAGCGGATTACCGATCGCGATCACCCAGTCGCCGACGTGCGTGTTGTCCGAGCTGCCCAGCGTGACCGGATTGAAACGCTCACCGTTGCGCGGCTCGATCTTGATGACGCCCACATCGGTCTGCGGATCGCTGCCGATCACCTGCGCCGTGTACTCGCGGCCATCCACGAACGTGACCAGCACACGGTCCGCGTTCTCCACCACATGATTGTTGGTCAGGATGTAGCCACGCTGATCGAACAGGAAGCCGGAGCCGCTACCCATGCCGCGCCTCGGCTGCTGCGGATCCTCGCCATCATCGAAAAACGGAAATGGCAGGTTGCGCTGCGGCGTGCGCGCGCGCGCCGTCTGCGTGGTCGTTACCCGAATGTGTACGACCGAAGGCAGCACCTGCTCGGCCGCGCCGCGGAACGCCGCCGACAGCCGCACCGCCGTCGTCGTGTCGATCGCCGCCGGCGCATTGCCCAGGCTCTCGCGGATCTGTGCGCGCGTCCCGTTCGCGTTGTTCTGCGCCTGCGCCGCGCGATCTCCGCACGCGGCTATCAGCAGGGCCGAACCGAGGACCGTCACTTGCGCCAACCGGATAAACCGCAACATAAGCTCTCCCCGCATCATCCTTAGTTTAAATGCGATAGGATCCGACGCTGCACGGGGTATGCCGGGCACCGCCGGACAATCTGGCAGAAACTATCCTTTATATGCGCGGGATCAAAAAAAGGTTGCTTCCTCGGCGCAGGCCTGCGCCGAGGAAGCAACCTTTTTTT
>CBJLQC010000015.1:0-14301 GCA_966424955.1 uncultured bacterium
ATTCCGCATCATCCGACGGTCGAATATTTCGAACATTGGCGCATTGGCGCGTTGACGCACGCGATCGACGGACGCTCCGAGCTGATTTCCTACGCTTTGCGCATGGACGGCGACCGTCCGGTTCGCGCCATCGGTTTCGTGGCCGAGCGTGCCCTCCCGGAAATCCTGGCCGCCACTCGCGCGAACGTGAAAGTCCCTGAAATCATGGGAGCCGAAGGCAGGCTCACCGACTATTTCGATGTTTCCTCCTGGACCTCGCACGAGTCGCCGGTGGCCGGTAACCGTTCCAGTTTCCGCCACGTGCGCGCGCTGGACGCGAGCTTCGGCGGCATCATGCTGGGAGTCGGGCTGCGGCAGCCGGGGCTGCTGCGCCTGGCGCCGGGCGGCATCCCGCGCAGCCGCGGCTGGGAGTTTCTGGGCCTGTTCACACTGGCGGTCGGCCTGGTCGCCTGCTCGCTGCTGCTGCTGCGGCGCGAGGAACAGCTGGCCCGCACGCGCGCGAACTTCGTGGCCGGCGTCTCCCACGAGTTGCGCACGCCGCTCGCGCAGATCCGCATGTTCGCGGAGATGCTGCTGCTCGGCCGGGTGCGCGCCGAAGCCGATCGCCGGCGCTCGCTCGAAATCATCGACACGGAAGCACGGCGCCTGTCGCACCTCGTCGAAAACGTGCTGCAGGCGGCTCGCCTGGAGAATGGCCACCTGCACGTGAATCCCTCGACCATGCGCGTGGCGCCGATCATCCGTGAATGCGTCGAGACATTCTCCGGGCTCGCGCAGGCGCGCGGCATCGAGTTCCGCACCGAGCTGCAGACCGACCTGGTCGCGCCCGTCGACTCCGCAGCACTGAGGCAAATCGTGCTGAACCTGCTCGACAACGCGGCCAAATACGGACCCGACGGCCAGCGCGTGGTAGTTGGTGTTGCGCTGTTCGATACCACGGCGCGAATTTGGGTCGATGATGAAGGCCCGGGTATTCCGCAGCGTGAGCGACAGCGCGTGTTCGATCCGTTCTACCGCGCGCGTGACGCACAACACACCACCGGCAGCGGCATCGGCCTCGCCGTCGTGCGCGAGCTGGCCTCGCTGCATGGCGGCAACGCGTGGATCGAGGACGCGCCCGATGCGGGCACGCGCGTCGTCGTGCAATTCCCCGGAGCCTACCTCACGGCGGCCGAAGCGACGGGAGACTCCGCCGTCGCCTGACACCCCGTCGGCATGACTCGTGTCCTGGTAGTAGAAGACAGCCCCGACCTGGCGTTCGGACTGCGCACCAACCTCGAAATCGAAGGTTACGACATTCGCGTGGCCGGCGACGGCCGCACCGCGCTGCGCGAGTTCGACGAGTTCCACCCCGACCTGATCGTGCTCGATCTGATGATCCCGGAGCTGAATGGCTACGGCGTGTTGCAGGCCGTGCGCGAGCGCGGCAGCATCGTGCCCGTCCTCATTCTCAGCGCGACGTCCGAGGAAACGGCGAAGATCCGCGGGTTCAGGCTGGGCGCCGACGATTTCGTCACCAAGCCGTTCAGCGTCCTCGAGCTCCTGGCGCGTATCGAGGCCTTGCTGCGGCGCACACGCATTCACGACCGCGCGCCGGCCGAGCCGCCCGATAACTGGTTCCGTTTCGCCGATGTCGAAATCGATCTCGCCAGCCGGCGTGTCTACCGCCAGGGCGCGCTGGTCGACCTCTCACCCAAGGCATTCGACCTGATGATCGCGCTGATGGACCGGCGCGGGGGCGTGGTCCGCCGCGAAGAGCTGCTGCGCGAGGTCTGGGGACACCGGCGTGAGATTTCGACGCGCACCGTGGATGCGCACATCGTCGAGCTGCGACGAAAACTGGAAGAAGACGCGGCCACTCCCCGGCATTTTCTCACTGTCCGCAAGGCCGGATACCGATTTCAGGGATGAGATTTCCCAATCAGACATTGCAATTTTCCCGCGCGGCCTAACAATTCCTTAACATTGTTGGGCGTTCCTTAACCATTCCTTAACAATTCTGGACGGTTTCTTAACAATTCCTTAACCCAAGGAGGGAAAAGGACATGTATGTTTTTGCACGTGCTCCGGCCGGGTCTCCGGAGCAGAAAGCCACCGCCGGATCGAGTGTCGACATGGTCCTTTTCTTCAGGTCTCGCAATCCCGCCGCCACAAAGCGCGCTGACAGCCGGCTATCTCCCGCGAAGCACGTAGTTTCGACCATGCACGGCACTCGCACGGTGCTCCTCGATTCCCGCAGCGGCCGCTATTACGGATTGGATGAAGTAGGCTCACGCATCTGGAGCCTGGCGCGGGAAGGGCTGCCGCCGGCAGGCATCGCGGCCCGGCTGGCGGAGGAATACGACGCTCCGCCGGACAGACTCGCGGACGATGTAACCGCCTTTATCGCGCAATTGAAAGACACCCGGCTGCTGGAGGACCGATGAAACGCGCGCCGGGAGTTTTCCGCTGTTTTCTGCTACTGATGTTTTGCGACGTCGCGCTTCGCGTACTCGGCTTCGCGCGTACGATGCGCGCGGCTCGCCGTTGGGCGCGCACGCGGGCCGGTGCCATTGACGACGGCGTCCTCCAGCAGACGCTGCACAACATCGTGGTCGCGACGGCTTTCTATCCCGGCCGCTCGAAGTGCCTCGAGCAGGCCCTCGCGGCGTTTGTGCTGCTGCGCCGGCGCGCAGTGCCGGTACAGATCAGGCTGGGCGTGCAGCCCTATCCGTTCTCGGCCCATGCCTGGGTCGAGCTGAATGGCGTGCCGCTCAGCGAATCGCCGGAAGTCGTAGCGCAGTTCGCCCTCCTGCCGGAGGCTGCGCTATGAACACGATCTTTTGCGCGTTGCGGGTCGTCCGCCGGGCCATCACGAAACCCGAGCTGTTCGCGCAGATCGCGCGGCTCCCCCGCAATGTCGAGTGGCAGTCATCGCTGAGCGGTCCCTTCCTGGCTGTCACCTTGAACCGCAGGCACACCATCCGGCCGCTCGTCGCGCGTGGCAAAGCCTACGTGGCGGTAGGCGATGTGCGGCTCGACAACCGCGCGGAGCTGTTGCGGCTCGTGCCGGAGCTGGGAGATACCGCATCCGACCTGGAGATCGTCGCGGCCGCCATCGACCGGCGCGGCGCGGAGCTGATCCCGCGACTGCTTGGTGATTTCGGCTTCGTTTTCTGGGATCAGCGCGCGCAGAAGATCCTGGCCGCGCGCGACGCGTTCGGGGTCAAGCCACTGTACTACCGGCGCCAGGGCGCCTACCTGCTGCTGGGCTCGCGGCTCGCGCCGCTCGTCGGCGACGAGACGCTCGACCGTGATTACCTGGCGGATCTGCTGGTGGGATTGCCCAGCGCATCGCCGCGCACGATCTGGCAGGGCACGCTGGCCGTCGAGCCGGGCGCGCTGCTCGTGCAGCGCGGCAGTGTTACCGCGCAGAGCCGCTACTGGGACGCGGCCGCCATATCCCCGACCGCGACATTGAGTGAGGCCGATGCGGTCGCGCAGTTCCGCCACCTGTGCAATGAAGCGGTACAGCACCGCCTGGCCGGCGATGGGCCGATCTGGTCGCAGCTCTCGGGCGGGCTCGATTCATCCACCGTCGTGGCGCTCGCTCACGGAGGGCTGGCCGGCACCGTCACGGTCGTGGATTCGCTCGGTGACGGTGACGAGACGGCCTACTCGAATGCCGTGCTCGGGCAGTATCCGGTCCGCAACGAGCAGGTTCGCGACTACTGGCCGTGGCGCGACGATCATGCGGCCGGCCCGCCCCGGACTGACGAGCCTTCGCCGTTGTTTCCCTTTTACGACCGCGATCAGCGGTTGATCGACATTGTGAAGAACAGCGGCGCGCGCGTGCTGCTGAGCGGGCTGGGCTCGGATCACTACCTGTTCGGTACGCTCAGCTACATGGCCGACCTGGTCGCGGACGGGTCGATCCGACAGGCCGCGCGTGAGGCGTTCGGCTGGGCGCTGGCGACGCGCCGTTCCTTCTGGGCCACCGCGCGACACAACGCCTTGCTGCCGCTGCTGCACCAGGCGGGGCTGCGCCGACCGCCGGTGCGGGTGCCAAGCTGGATCAATTCGTCCTTCGCAGGCGAGCAGGCTGTCGAGCACCGCATCAGGGAAGCGCACGCGCCGTCGGCGCGTTTCGGGCGGTTGTATGTCACTCATACGGCGACGGAGCTGCGTCGCATAACCAACTGGGTGCAGCGCGGTCCCTTCGAGGATCAGCTGGAGATGCGCTATCCCTTCCTGCACCGGCCACTCGTCGAGTTTTCGCTTTCGCTGCCGATCCGCATGAAGGTGCGGCCCGGTGCTCACAAGTGGATTCTGCGCGAAGCCATGCGCGGCGTCCTGCCGGAAAAGGTGCGTACGCGCACCGGCAAGGGCGGCATGGATGCCCGCATCTTCTGGTCGCTGCAGCACGAAGCACCACTCATTCGCATGCTGACCACCAACCCGATGCTGGGCCAGCTGGGCTGCATTAACGTCGATGAGCTGAGCAGGATGGTGGATGCCGCGCGGAAGGGTGAATACCACCACACGGTTCACCTCTTCTCCGTGCTGGCGCTGGAAACCTGGCTGCGTGCGCGCTTCGATACGTGGCAGGCGCCGCAGGCCAGGCAGACCGCGGCATAGTCGTGATCAATCTCAACCTTACGGAGCCAACTCATGGAGCAGAAAAAGCCTTACACCCCGCCCACGGTCACCGATCACGGCAAGGTCACGACCAAAACGGAAGGGATCATCAGCACCGCGTACGAGACGTATGGCCGGCGGGCGGTCCTCGGCGATCCGACGGGTCCGCCAGCGGACGACTGAACGGATTCCGGCAGCGTGCTGACGCAGCCGGCGCAGCGAAGGAATGAGGTGACGATGCTGGCGGATCCGCGCAGTGCGGTTATCGTGCTCGATCCGACCGGTGCGATCACACAGTGGTCGGACGCGGCCCAGGCATTGACCGGGTATTCAGCCCGTGAAATGGTGGGCCGCGCCTTCGGCGTGCTCAGTGCTGCCCATGTAAGCGAGCGTTTCGAGCTCGAGCAGATCCTGCGCGAAGCAGTGGACAGCGGGGACTGTCACGTGGAAGGCTGGAAGAAACGCAAGGACGGCTCCGCCTTCTACGCCGCGCAGACGTTCACGGCGCTGTTTGATCGCAATGGCGCGTGCTCCGGCTTCACCATCAACCTGCGCGATCTCACCGAACCGCACTGGCCCGGCTCGCTGGGCGATTCGGAGGAACAGCTGCGGCAGGGGCAGCGGATGGAAGCGGTGGGCCGGCTCGCGAGCGGCATTGCGCACGACTTCAACAATCTCCTCACCGCGATCCAGGGCCACGCGCAGTTCCTGAGCGAGGATTTGGCGCCGGATCATCCCTCACGAGCCGATGTCAGGGGAATTCTGCATTCCTCGGAACGGGCCGCCGCATTGACGCGGCAGCTGCTCGCTTTCAGCCGCGGCCACAGCATGCAGCCCGAGACGGTGCAGCTCAATGACATTGTGGCGGCCATGGAGCGGCTGCTGCGCCGCGTAATCAGAGAAGACATTGCCGTGGAATCGGCGCTCGAGCCGGCGCTCTGGCCGGTGCGCGCCGATCCGACGCAGATCGAGCAGATTTTGGTCAACCTGATCGTCAACGCGCGTGATGCCATGCCGCGGGGCGGCCGGATCACCATCAAGACCGGGAACGCCGAGCTGGCCACCTCGTATGCCGAGCAGCACGAAGAAGTGGAGGCGGGCGAGTACGTAATGCTGGCGGTGAGCGATACCGGTGTCGGTATGGACCGCGAAACACAGGCTCGCATCTTCGAGCCGTTTTTTACGACCAAGGGTCCGGACGAGGGCACCGGTCTGGGACTGTCCACCGTGCTGGGGATCATCAAGCAGATGGGCGGCCACATCTTCGTCTACAGTGAGCCGGGGCAGGGCACCGCCTTCAAGATCTATCTGCCCCGCGCGGGCGGGTCGACGCACCATGGGTCCACGCCCAAGCGTGATGAAGCGCATGGTCGCGAGTCGGTCCTGATCGTCGAAGATGATGATGCCGTGCGCGCCCTCGCGCGTCGCGTGCTGGATACGCGCGGCTACCGCGTGTGGACCTGCGCGTCCGCCGCGGAGGCGCTGGAGATTTTGGAGGAGCAGGGTGCGGAGATCGCGTTGCTCATTACCGACGTCGTGATGCCGGCCATGAGCGGCCACGATCTCGTTCTGCAGATCCGCGAGACCCGACCGGACATGGCGGTGCTCTACATGTCGGGATATACCGACGACGACGTTCGTCGCCACGGCATGGTAGGCAGCGACGACTACTTCATCGGCAAGCCATTCACGCCGGAAGGCTTCGCGCGCAAGGTGCGCGAAGCACTCGACGGTTCAACCTTCAGTCTGCCACAAAGTCGACGGTAACGCGGTGCGGGATGAGGCCCGCCTCATACCCGCGATCCAGGAACAGCTGCACCGCGCGCCGGCCGTCCGGCCCGTAATCCAGCGTCCGCTGGTTGACGTACATGCCCACGAATTCGTCGGTCTGCGCGCGGTCGAGGCCGCGGCCGTAGCCCTCGGCATGGACCAGCGCATCCGTGCGATGTTGCAGGCCGTACGCGATCGACTCGCGCAACAGCCGCGACGCGCGCGCGATCAGCTCGGGCCCCAGGTCACGGCGAATGGCATTGCCACCAAGTGGCAGCGGCAGGCCGCCGGTTTGCGCGCTCCACCACGCGCCCAGGTCAGCGATCAGGTGCAGCCCGGCATCCATGTAAGTCAGCTGGCCTTCATGGATCAGCAAGCCGACGTCGTGCTCGCCGGCGGCGACGCGCTCGAGGATCTCATCGAACGGCACGACCACCGTGTCGACATCGGGTGCGAACAATTTGAGCGCCAGGTAAGCAGACGTGAGCGTCCCCGGCACGGCAATGGTCATCCCCGCCAGTTCCGCCTGCGTATAAGGCCGCCGCGCGACCAGCCGCGGGCCGTACCCTTCGCCCATGGAGGCGCCATGCGGCAGCAGCGCGTACTTGTCGGCGAGATAGGCATAGGCGTGAATGGATACCGCCGTAACCTCCAGCTCGGCGGCCAGCGCGCGCCGGTTGAGGGTCTCGATGTCCTGCAGCTCGTGGACGAACTCGAGATCGCCCGTATCGATTTTGCCGGTGGCGAGCGCGTAAAACATGAAAGCGTCGTCGGAATCAGGCGAATGCGCGACGCGAATGGTCCTGGACATGTGCACCACAATCAGAGGTGAGGTTTCAAGGCCGCGGAATATGGACCGGCTCACGGGACCGATCAAGGCCGAGGCGTGCTCATCGCGGTCTGAGTTGGCGCAAGAGCTCGCGGAAGCGCGGGTGCGCGCGCAGTGGTGTGAACAGAAACGAGCTGCCGATGCCGTGGATCGCCCCACTGCGCTCCGACATGGCGCGCTCCAGCCAGTCCAGCGCTCGCTCGGCATCGAGGCCTGTAAACGCATACGCGAAGTGGTAAGGCGAGACGAAGCCGGTGCGCGCGCGCTGCTCCAGCTCTTGCACGATCGCGAGTGCGTCCTGCCGGCGGCCGGCCAGACCGTACGCTTCAGCCAGCTGTGACAGCCAGAGCGTGTTAGTGGGCGTGGCCGCGACCACAGCCTCGAGCTCCGCGATGCCTTGCTCGCGCCGCCCGCTCAGGAAATACGCCCAGGCCAGCGTGGCGCGCCCGCGCTGCTCCGTCGGGTCGAGCTGAAGCAGGGCTTCCAACTGACCAATGGCATCCTGATAGCGGCCGGCGCGCAGCATGGCGGAGGCCGCGTCCGAGCGATGCGCGAGGGGATCCAGCTCATGCGCGCGCTCGAGCAGCTGGATCGCTTCATCCAGCCGCCCGGCGGAGGTATAGAACCGACCGAAATAATCGTAGACGTCGGCACTGTTCGGGCTCAGCTCCAGGGCACGACGGAACGCCTGCTCGGCGCCCTTCCAGTCGTGCCTGACCACCATCTTGACGAAGCCGTCGGCACAGTGCGCAAGGCCCAGCTCGGGATCGTGACGCAACGCCTGGGCGGCTGCTTCGGCGGCATGTGCATGAGCGCTGTCCGGTGCCAGCTGGCCGCCCTCGGCCAGCTCGGCGGTGGCGATGGCAATGTTGGCCCAGGCAAGCGCAAACGATGGGTCGCGCTCGACCGCACGGTAGAAGAACTGGAGCGCGGCGTTCATTGCCTCGGGCGTATAGCCGACCAGTAATTGCCGGCCTCGCAGGAAGGCACGGTACGCGTGCAGGTCACGGGTCGGCTCCTTTTGGACGCGCGTACGCTCGGCGCCCGACAATTCCGCGCGTAACGCTCCCGCGATGTTGAGCGCGACGTCCGTTTGAATCGCGAATATGTCGGTCAGCTCACGATCGTAGGTGGCCGCCCACAGCAGCGCGTCCTGTTTCACATCGACCAGCTTAGCGACGATGCGTACCCTGCCGTTGGCAAAGCGCACACTGCCGTCCAGCAGTGCGGTCGCGCGCAGTAGATCGCCGATTTCCGCGAGCGTCTGCGTGCGCTGACGGAAAGGCAGCACGGATGTCAGCGAGATCACCTTGATGGCGCGCAGCGTCGCGAGGTGCGCGATCACGTCTTCGGTCATGCCGTCGGCGAAATACTCGTACTCCTCGCTCGGGTTGAAATTGAGGAAAGGTAACACCGCGATGGCGGGCGCTGCCGTGGTGGGCGACGCCGTGGTGCGCGTCACCGATGCCCGGCGCAGCTGCTCGGCGAAGGCCACGACGGCGTCATCCGGTGGCAGCTCGAGATCGTCACGCAAGCGCTGCGTGTGCTCAGCCGCGACCTGGATCGCGCCGGCGCGATCGCTGGCGGCATCGAGCGCGCGCATCAGCATGATTACAGATGTGCCGGCGTACGGATCGGCCGCCAGCAGACGACGCGCAGAAGTGATCCAACTGCCGATATCACCGGCGGCTTCCTGCTGCCGCGCAACATCACCCAGCGCGTTGACGTACGCATGCGCCAGCTCGTTGCGGCGGTCATCGAGCCAATGGCTGAACTCTGGCGAGTCGGCGAGGTGAAATCCTTCGAGGAGAACGCCCGTATACAGCCTGAGCACGCGCTCGTTCTCGCCGGCTGCGATCGCGCTCCGCAGCTCGTGCAGATCGCAGCGCAGAGCGCCGGGGTTGAACAACAATGCGTCAGCGGTGGAGACGATTGAGTCTTCGCCCACCGCCGAGCGCAGCACATGCACCGCCAGGTTGAGCAGGCGGCGCGCGTTCGCCAGGTCGCGGTCCGGCCAGAGCAAGGCCATGGCGCGATCGCGGGTGAGTGCCTGCGGCCAGGACGACACGACGAGCGTGAGCAGGGCTATGCGATGGCGCTGGGCCGGCGGCCCCGCCAACGGCAGGTCACCAGCGCGAAGACTCGCTCCGCCAAGCAGCTGAGCCGTGATCAACCTTTCTCCTTTTATCAGCTAATTACGAGTTAATTCCGGGTGTAACTGCGGGCTAAGCGCGGTCGATCATCTTGGCGGCGCAATCTGCATCGATGGTGCGGTGAGTGCGCCGCCACCACGATCACCAACCCCGGAGGACCCATGTCCCGATCCCCGCTTGCCCGGTCTGGCGCCACCATCGCATCCGTGTTGACGCTGCTTGCGGCGTGCGACAATCCGAGTGTCCCGCTGGACGTGCCCAAGGACGTGTCGGCAAGCCATCACGTCCACGCGACCGATGGCACGCAGCTCGTAGCCCTGCGTCAGGTCACGGCGCGTTACGAGAACTTCAATCAGGCGTTCGCGGCCGGCTACCAGGCCAAAATCACTTCATGCTGGGCGCACGCCACCCGCGGCGCCATGGGCTACCACTATGCAGATCCGACACTGCT
Source organism: uncultured bacterium (assembly GCA_966424955.1). Lineage (GTDB taxonomy): Bacteria > Gemmatimonadota > Gemmatimonadetes > Longimicrobiales > RSA9 > CBJLQC01. Next base: position 9,821 of record CBJLQC010000015.1, read on the forward strand.
CGACGCCACCATCGATCTGCTGCGTCCCGAGGTGCTGATGTACGAGCCGAACCCGGCGGGAGTCCTGAATCTCGTCGGTATGGAGTACATCGTGCCGAAAGACGCCTGGACGCAGGCCGGCCATGACCCTGCCGATCCGGCGGACGTGCCGACGCTGCTCGGTCAGGCGTTCACCCCGCATTCGTCACTGCCCATCTTCAAGCTGCACATCTGGCTCTGGCGCAACAATCCCCAGGGTACCTTCGCGGACTGGAATCCCAAAGTCACCTGCGCGAGCGCGCCCGACGTCGACATCTTCAACTGAAATAGAGGAGCCTGAAAGCGATGCCCAAGTACATCATCGAGCGCGAGATCCCGAACGCGGGCGCCCTGTCGCCGGCGGAGCTGCAGCAGATCGCGCAACGTTCGTGCGGCGTCCTGCAAGGACTGGGTCCGAGCATCCAATGGGTGCAGAGCTATGTGACCGAGGACAAGATCACTTGTGTCTACATTGCGCCCAATGCCGAGATCATTCGCGAGCACGCCCGCCTGGGCGGCTTCCCCGCGGATCGCATCCTCGAAGTCGCGACGATCATCGACCCGACGACGGCCGAGGCGAGCATGCTGGCCTCCGTCGCGCAGTAGGCCGGCCCCGACTGCAGGCACGCGGCGCGCGGGCACCGGTACCCGGAGTCCGTGCGCCGCCGCCCGCGTGCCATCATCGGAAGGCGAAGCATGCTGCGGGGTAGGAAGCGGCGGTATGGAAACGCTCACCGACGTCATCAAGGCCGCAGCGATTCGACTGGGATCTGACCTGGTCGGTGTGGCGCCCGTGCGGGCATCGGATCACGCGCACTTTCATCGCGCCTCGATCGCGGCCGGCCGACCTGGCGAAATGTCCTATCTGGCCCGGCCGGATGCGGTGCAGAATCTCCTGCAGCCAAATGCGCAGCGTTAGGTCCCCCCTGTCGGGCTGGCAAGCGCCATTACCGCACATAGCGTCTCTTGCTTCTGCCGGCGTTTCCAGCAGGCGCACGTAGGTCACAACGCGTGGTGTGGGGTACGAAGCAGCGGAGTATGGACCAGCTCACCGATGCGATCAAGGCTGAGGCAATTCGACTGGGATTTGATCTCGTCGGAATTGCCCCCATGCGGCCATCCGATTACACGGATGCGTACCGGAACTGGATCGCGGCCGGCCGTCACGGCGAGATGAGCTACCTCGCCCGAGCCGATGCGGTGCACAACCGGCTGGCGCCTAATCCGGAGTTTCGCAGCGCAGTGATCGTGGCGCTGAACTACTACAACGACGGCGCGCCCGCCGATTCCGGTCACGCGAATATCGCGCGGTACGCCCAAGGCCGGGATTACCACAAAGTCATCAAGCCCAGGCTCATGCAGTTGCTGCGCTTCATCGAGCTGCAGCTGGGGCGTGAATTGCCGTTGAGCCGGGCATACGTGGACACGGGTCCGGTGATCGAGCGCGAGCTGGCGCAGCGCGCCGGGCTCGGGTGGTTTGGGCGTAATACCATGCTGATCAACCCGCGGCGCGGCTCGTATTTCTTTCTCGGATCGCTGCTGCTGGAAGTGGAGCTGCGGCATGATGCGCCGTTCTCGGAAGATCACTGCGGCACGTGCAGCGCCTGCGTGCAGGCGTGTCCGACCGGCGCGCTGCTGGGACGTGATGAAAACGGTGCGCCGGTAATGGACGCGCGAAGATGCATCTCCTACCTGACGATCGAGCAGCGCGGACCGATTCCGCGCGAGCTGCGGCCGCTCATCGGCAATCGCGTGTTTGGTTGCGATATCTGCCAGGAGGTGTGCCCTTTCACCCGTAAATTCTCACAATCGTCGTCGGAACCGGCGTTCGCAGCTCGCGGCTGCGCGGAAGCCCCGTTCGGCGTGCAGGCGGAGGCCGGCGCGTCGAGGATGCATCCCGGAACGCGCTCGCCGTCGCTGATCGCGCTGCTCGAGACGGCGCTGGACGAAGCGGCCTGGGACTCCTTCTCGCGCGGCTCCGCGATACGGCGCGCAGGCAGGGCGGGGTTCGCTCGCAACGTGTGCGTCGGGCTCGGCAACTGGGGCTCGCCGGAGGCAGTCCCCGTGCTCACGCGGGCCCTGTCCGATCCGATCCCGCTCGTACGCGCGCATGCAGCGTGGGCGCTCGCCAGAGTGGGCTCTGCCGAGGCCAAGGCTGCGTTGTCGGCACATTTGTCTGTTGAAAACAATGCGTCTGTACTGCAGGAAGTGTCGGCGCGTACGGACGCCTGACGCTCAGGTCGGAACCCGTAGATGCCGGATTCGTTCATGGCTGCGCGGGGGTTGGCGCGCCACGGTCAGTCCGTAGATGAGCGCCGCTACGATGGCGGCGTGATAAATGATGTCAGGGATGGTGCGTGGACCGACACCGAGCACGATCGTCAGCACACCCACCATCGTCCAGAACAGGGCGAGGCCTTGCGCCCACAGTGCAGCGGGCCGGAGCCACTGCGACCGCACGCGCGCAATCAGCCAACCGAATGCCAGCGCCAAGGCAATCAGTGACTCCGCAATCCTTGCCCCCGTATTCTCATAGCCGTCCATCACGATGCCAGCGTGGATCAGCGCCGCGAGCGCATAGCTGATGGCTTCTCCGAGCATCCAAGAGGTCAGTGGCACCCTCATACGCGCCCCCGCCGAACCGCGTTCGCAAGGTGGTCCGCCAGCGCCAGCGCTGCGACACCCATGACCAGGTGGATCACCCGGATGACCCAATGCCACTCGCCGACCAGCATACCGGCCTGGGCAAGCCCGAATCCGGGCAACGCGACTCCCCAAGCAAGAGCGAAGACCACCAGGCCCAGGCGCGCCCGCGCGACCAACGCGAGAATCGCCAGTACCCAGAGCAAAGCCACGATGAGAAACCCGTTGACGATGTGAACCTGGAGCATTTGCCGCGCATACCCCAACCAGAACACCAGGCCGAGCACGATTTGCAGCAGGCCGGATACTCTCACGATCCACAGCAATAGGCGTGTCGCGAGTTGCATTGGTTTCAAACCTCCGTTCGGCGATACGCGAGGACGAACGCGGCGGTCATGGTCAGGTGCACCAACAGGAAGATCTTTGCGGGCGGACGCGCGCCGCCGCTGAACACACCCCAGATGTCCATGGCCGCCACGCAGGCGAAGCCCACGATGTTCGCGATCAGGATTGCCTCGAGCTCGCGCGACGGCGCACTGCGGCGCCCCAGCCAGTTCAGGACCGCAATGCCAATGCAGGGTCCGCCCAGCACCCGCAAAAACGCGATGAGCGCAGGCGATGCGTCGGCCGGCACGGCGCCGATGCCGAATTGAATGGGCGCAAACATTAACGCCGCGCCGACAGCGCCCAGGTAAACGGATGCGATTGTGAGTATGGTTTTGTGCATGTGCCAATCTCCTGAGTCACACCTTCACCGACTTCAGAACGAAGCAAGTCCATCGGCTCCCGATCGACGACGGCGAGCTGCTCTTGCCGCACGCAGCCGCGAGGAAAACGATGCGCCGCAGCTTGCGCATTGCCGCACGCGTTGCCCTCAGCCGATCGCCGAGAGCTTCTCCATGATCCCCGTGATCATCTCGAGCTCCCCGGCCGTCAACTCCAGAATTTCCGGTGGCGGCGCGTGAAACAGATCCACTAGTTCGGTATACAGCCGCCGCCCTTTCGCCGTGATCCGCACCTCGCGATAACGCGCATCAGCGGCCCGCGCCACCCGCTGAACCAGGCCTCGCTGCTCCAGCCGGTTGACGATGAGCGTGACATTCGATGCATCACACTTCCACTCGTCGGCGAGAGCCCGCATAGTGCGCGGCCCCGGCCCGCACAGGGTGGCCAGCGCACGCATGTCGTTGGGGGTCATGCCCTTTCTGCCCATCGCCGCCAACCGCCGCGGCGAGGTCCGGACGAGGTAATCGAACATCAACCCCCACGCGCGCCGCGCCAGTTCTGCCTTCGTCAGCGTCATAGGCCCTTCATCGGCTGAGAGTAGGTCTGCCTGCCGCCCATATGATAATATACTTGAGTCTACTCAACTAGATACTTGACATGACTCAAGTATAAGCAGATCTTTTGCGCAGGCCAATCCGCAGCACGATACGGCGCGTCGGCGCGCGGTCTCGAGTAGCACCCGAGCAGTGGTCCGCGAATGGGTTGGCAGGGGTGATCCGTGATGTGGCGGGGCGCCTCAATGTCGACACCGTGACCCTGCAGGCTGGAGACGCCATGCACACCCACGAAACCGCCGAAATCATCCAACGGTTCAACCGGGCGTTTGAAGAACACGATCCCACGCTCCTCGCCGATATCGTTGGTCAGGAATGCATCATGGAAACGATCCAGCCGGCGCCGGACGGTACGCGTTACGAGGGCTACGATGTGAACCTGGCGTTCTGGCAGGCGATGGCAGCGGACTCGCACACGCACTTCGAGGTCGAAGAGACCTTTGTCATGGGCGACCGAGCCAACATCCGCTGGCGGTTCCA
>CBJLQC010000016.1:0-14092 GCA_966424955.1 uncultured bacterium
TCGCCGGCGAACCACGCTCGCGTATCGTCACCATTCTGCGGGGGCTGCAACGCGGGCTGCGCAACGGCCCGGACTCGTCTCGCGACACGGCCTGGTACGTCCGCGAGACGGCCGCGCGCCTCCAGGCACTCCGCGCATCCTCGCTGCATGCCGTGATCAATGCCACGGGTGTGGTGCTGCACACCAACCTGGGGCGTGCCCCGCTCAGTGAAGCAGCCCTGATCGCGGTGATCGAAGCGGCGCGTGACTACTCGAACCTCGAATACGACCTGAACAGCGGCACGCGCGGTTCGCGGTACCTGCACTGCACCCAGCTGCTGTGCGAGCTGACGGGCGCGGAAAGCGCGCTCGTCGTCAACAACAACGCGGCCGCGTTGATCCTGGCGCTCAACACGTTTGCCCAGGGCGGCAGCGCGGTGGTCAGTCGTGGCGAGCTGGTCGAGATCGGCGGCTCCTTCCGCGTCCCCGAGATCATGGAGCGGAGCGGTGTGCGGCTGCGCGAGGTCGGGGCTACCAATCGGACGCATCTCAGTGATTACGCGCAGGCTATCGAGGCCGACGTCAAGGTTCTCGTCAAGGTGCATCGCTCCAATTTCGAGATGTCGGGGTTCGTGAGCGACGTGGCAGCGCGTGAGCTGGCGCCGCTCGCCATGCAGCACGAGCTGACCCTGATTCACGACCTTGGTTCCGGCCTGCTGGAAGACTTGAGCGATGCCGGCCTGACCGGCGAGCCGACCGCGCGCGAAGCGGTAACCGCGGTCGGCGCCGGAATCGTCACCATGAGCGGCGACAAGCTGCTGGGTGGGCCCCAGGCCGGTATCGTGCTGGGCGGGAGCGCGCGCATCGCAGAAATGCGTGAGAATCCGCTCTGCCGAGCGTTGCGCGTGGACAAACTCACCATCGCTGCTCTGGAAGCAACCCTGCGTGCCTATGTGAACGGCACCGCCCGCGCCGAGCTGCCTGCGCTGCGTATGCTGTGCATGCCGCCCCGTACGCTGGAAGCACGGGCCCACGCCTTTTCGACGCAGCTGAATGCGGCCGGACTGCGCGCGGCCGTGGAACCGGGCAGCTCGGCCGTGGGCGGAGGCGCTTTTCCGGGCGCGCAGCTACCGACCCATCTCGTGCTGCTTCATGCGGACGCTTCGGCGCCCGACCTGGACGCGCGACTCCGCACCGCAAAGCGGCCCGTCATCACCCGCGTCGTCCAGGACCGCATCGCGATCGACCTGCGCACGGTTCCCGAGCAGGATGAAACCCTGCTTTTGAAAGCGCTGCTGGATGCCGCCCAGGGCTAAGGCGGCGTTCCTGGATCGGGACGGCACGATCATCGAGGAGAAGTACTACATCGCGGACCCGGAGGCCGTCGCATTCGCGCCCGGCGCCGTGGCCGGACTGAAGGCCTTGCGTGACGCCGGCTACATACTGGTGGTGGTCACCAATCAATCCGGCATTGCGCGCGGCTTTTATGCCGAGGCGGATTTCCACGCCGTGCAGCAGCGGCTTACCGAGCTGCTCGCTCATGAAGGCATCCACCTCGACGCGGTGTATTACTGCCCGCACCATCCTGACTTCACCGGGCCGTGCGACTGCCGCAAGCCAGGCCCGGGCATGTACCGGGAGGCCGAGCGGAACCTGAATGTCGATTTAGCGAATTCGGTGTACATAGGGGACCGTCTCAAGGATGTGCTGCCCGCCCGCGATTTTGGGGGCGTCGGCATTTTGCTCGCGACCGGATATGGCGCGGCGGACGCGCCGCACGCTCCGGCGTGGGTGCGGCTCGCCCGCAATCTGGCCGAAGCCGCGGAAATCGCGAAAAACCCGCACCGTGCTTAAAGTTTTGTAGGGCATTTCCCGTTGACCCGAGCACGGAAATTGAATAACTTTTCCTAGTTGAAACACTCATTCGGAGGAGCCCGTGAACATCACGGTCACAACCAACGCAGTCACAGAAGTTCAGAAGTTCATGGAAGAGCAGGGCGCGGCGACCACCGCCGGTTTGCGCGTGGCGGTTCTGCCCGGCGGCTGTTCCGGCTTCCAATACGGACTCAACATCGAAGATGAGGCCCAGGACGACGATGAGATCCTGGAGAGCAACGGCATCAAGCTCTTCGTCGATCCCTTCAGCGGCCAGTATCTGGATGGCGTCGAAATCGACTACGTCACGACCATGATGGGTTCGGGGTTCACGTTCAAGAACCCGAACGCGACGGGCGGCTGCGGCTGCGGCAGCTCGTTCACCGCATAAGAGAAGCGCAGCTTTTCGCCATACGAGCTCGCGCCCCTGGCAGCGGGCTCGTTTTGTAGGGGGGCAGGCTCCCACATTTAGTTTTGGCCGTTCGTGCTATCATGAGCGGGGCAGAGGTACGTACGAGATGATTAAAGCCGCGGAAAAATTTGCGACGCCGCTCGACTACGCTCGCCTTTCGCACGACGAGCTGGTCGATCGCATCCGGCGTCGCAAGCAGGAGCTGAACGCAGTCATTCTCGGCCACAACTATCAGCGGCTGGAGATCCAGGCGGTCAGCGATTACCTCGGTGATTCGCTCGGACTTTCGCAGGAAGCCGCCGCGACGGATGCTGATGTGATCGTCTTCTGCGGCGTGCACTTCATGGCCGAAACGGCGAAGATCCTATCGCCGGAGAAGACGGTGCTCATGCCCGACCTGCGGGCCGGCTGCCCCATGGCGGATTTCGTCACTGCGCAGTCGCTGCGGCGCCTGAAGCAGCTGCACCCGGAGGCTGCGGTCGTCACCTATGTCAACTCGACCGCGGCAGTGAAAGCGGAATCGGACATCTGCTGCACCAGTGCCAACGCGGTGAAGGTCGTCGAGTCGTTCCCGCGCGATCGTACGATCCTCTTCGTGCCGGACAAGAACCTCGCGGACTACGTGGCCAGTAAAACCGGCCGTCCGGTACGCAGCTCATCCGAATTCCTCAAGGACGGCGCCGATCAGCACGTCGAGCCGGGTACCATCATCGCGTGGGACGGCTACTGCTACGTGCATGACGATCTCGTACTCACCGAGCTGGCCGAAGCGAAGCAGAAATACCCGAATGCCAAGGTCATCATTCATCCGGAAGCGCGCAGCGATCTGCTCGCGCGTGCCGACTTCGTCGCCTCGACGTCGGGCATGGCGGACATCGCGGCGCAGTTCGATGAAGTGATTATCGGTACCGAGCGCGGCCTGATCGATCGTTTGCAGGCGCGCTTCCCGGACAAGACCATTGTGCCGCTATCCCGTGCCGCGATCTGCGGCAATATGAAGGTAAACACGATCGCCAAGCTGGCCTGGTGCCTCGATCACCAGCAGCACGAGCTGACCATGCCGGAAGCAATCCGGCAGCGCGCCGAAAGCGCCCTGCGCCGCATGCTGGATCTCTCGCAGGGCTGGGGCACGCAGCGCTCGGCGGAAGAAGAAAAGCTCGAGGAAACCGGCGTCGGCGCGCGCGGCTGCGGCTGCGCGTAACGGCTGGCGGCGGGCGGTGGCGAGGGCCGGCGCTCGCGCCCGCCCGCACCCCCGCCCGCTGCAACTAGTTCCGCTCGCGGATGCCGGCGCCCTCCGTTAATCTTCCGCCGTGATGAACATCAAGACATTTGTTGGTCCCGGCTTCGCCGAAAACGCGTACTTGATCTGGCGTGATGGCATGCGGCAGGCGCTCGCTGTTGATCCGGGCGATGCGCGCGCAATTCTACAGGCGCTATCCGAAAACCAGCTCGAGCTCACCGCCATCCTGCTGACACACTCGCACGTCGACCACATCGATGGCGTGGCCGAGCTGGTGCGCTCGACCAGCGCGCCTGTATACCTGCACCCGGAAGCGCGTGTGTTCTACGACAACGCCGCGCTGCAGGCTGCGCAGTTCGGCATGCGCGTGGAAACGCCACCACCGCCGACCGATGAGCTGACGCCGGGTGAGGTGCTGATGCTCGCCGGTTTCGAGCTCGAAGTCCGTTATGTGCCGGGGCACGCACCCGGTCACGTGCTGTTCTACAGCGCTCGGGATGGAGTTGCCTTCGTGGGTGATGTGGTTTTTCAGGGTTCGATCGGCCGGACGGATCTGCCGGCCGGCGACTACCAGCTCCTGATGCAATCGATCCGCGAGCAGGTGATGACGCTACCGGATGAAACGAAGCTGTATTCCGGACATGGTCCGGTCACGACCGTTGGCGAGGAGCGTCGCTTCAATCCTTTCGTTGCGCCGATGTATGGCGGCAGTTTCGCGTGAGTCTGCGCCTCGCCGTTCTGGCGTCGGGCGGAGGCAGCAACCTGCAGGCGATTATCGACCGATTCAACACCGCGGTATCGCCGCTGCTGAGAGTGACGCTGGTGATCAGCGACCGCGCGGACGCGGGTGCCCTGGCGCGCGCCCGGGCGGCGGGCATTGAGGCCATGCACGTGCAGGTCGCGCACCGTCCTGCCGATTTGTCCACGCGCGAGATGCTGGCCGCGCTCGAGTCTGCCGACATCGATCTGATCGCGCTGGCCGGATATCTGCGCCTCGTTCCGCCTGCCATCCTGAAGCGCTATCCTGACCGCATTGTGAACATTCACCCGGCGTTGCTCCCGAAATTCGGCGGTCCAGGCATGTATGGCCTGCATGTGCATCGCGCCGTGCTGACGGCGGGCGAGCAGATCAGTGGTGCCACGGTGCACTACATCGACGAGAACTATGATGAAGGGCGCATCATCGCGCAGCGTGTGGTACCCGTGCTCCCGGACGACACGCCGGAAGCGCTGGCCGCGCGCGTGCTGGCGGTGGAACATACCCTTTATCCCGACGCGCTCGAGCAGGTGGCGCGGCGCATCATGAGTGAGCAGCTCCATGCCTAGAGCCATTCTCAGCGTTTCCGACAAGACCGGCATTGTTGAATTCGGCAAAGCGCTCGCCGCACTGGACTGGGAGATCATCTCGACCGGCGGCACGGCGCGGACGCTCCGCGAAGCGGGGCTGCGTGTGCTGGATGTAAAAGAAGTGACGGGACACCCCGAGATCCTGGGTGGACGCGTCAAGACGCTGCACCCGGCCGTGCACGCTGGCATCCTCGGGCGCCGCGCTATCCCCGACGACGTCGCCACCATGAAAGAGCATGGCTACCAGCCGATCGATCTCGTCGCGGTCAACCTGTATCCGTTCCATGAAGCGGTGGCCGACAACCTGCCGCTCGACGAGGCCATGGAAGAGGTCGACATCGGCGGGCCGACCATGCTGCGCGCCGCGGCCAAGAACCATGCGGATGTGCTGGTTGTGGTCGATCCGAACGACTATGCACGGGTGGGGGAAGCACTGCGCACAAACGACGTCGATCTCGCGCTGCGCCGCGCGCTGGCGCGCAAGGTCTTCGATCACACGGCCACGTACGACCGTGCGATCGCGTCCTACTTCGACCAGCAGGTTGCGCCCGACGCGCTGTTCCCGGCCAACCTCGTGCTGCAGCTCGAGCGCGTGCAGTCGCTTCGCTACGGTGAGAACCCGGACCAGGCCGCCGCCTTCTATGCCGAACGAGGTGCCCCGCGCGACGGCATCGCCTCGCTCGAGCAGCTGCACGGGAAGGAGCTCTCCTTCAACAATATCCTGGATGTCGAAGCCGGCGTACTGGCCGTGTCCGCGTGGAATAATGACGCTGCGGCCGCATGCGTCATCATCAAGCACACGACACCCTGCGGCGTCGCCCTGGCGCCGACCACCGAGGTCGCATACGAGAAGGCCCTGGAATGCGATCCCGTGTCGGCGTTCGGCGGTATCGTCGCATTCAATCGCGCGATGAGTGCGGCTACGGCGGAAGCCATGGCCAACGCCTTCCTGGAGATCGTCCTGGCACCGGACTTCGAGCCGGATGCGCTCGAGCTGCTACGCAAGAAGAAGAACCTGCGCATCATCCGCATTCCCGTCGCGCCATCCGGCGAGGCCGAGCTGGATTACAAGCGCGTGCGTGGCGGAATGCTGGTCCAGCGCCGCATGCGCATGGTATTTCCAGAAACGGACTGGCGGGTCGTCACCGCGCGCCAGCCGAACGCCGAGGAGCTGGCCGATCTGCGGTTCGCGTGGCGGGTTTGCGCATCGGTGAAATCCAACGCGATCGTGCTTGCCCACAAACAGCGCACGCTGGGCATTGGCGCGGGTCAGATGAGCCGCGTGGACTCTTCGCGCATTGCCGTGATGAAGGCCCACGACCAGGGAGCCGTCCTGACCGGCGCGGCGCTCGCCTCGGATGCCTTTTTTCCATTTCGCGACGGCGTGGACGCGGCCGCGGAAGCAGGCATCAGCGCAGTCATCCAGCCGGGCGGATCCGTGCGCGACAATGAGGTGATCGCTGCCGCGAACGAGCACGGCATGGCCATGATCTTCACGGGCCGGAGGGTGTTCCGTCATTGAGGCCCGGTTGAAACAGGTCGTGCATTCGGCGATATTGATGGATTCGGGAGGGTTGGCAGAACGGCTATTGCACCAGTCTTGAAAACTGGCGTCCCAAAAGGACTTCGGGGTTCGAATCCCCGGCCCTCCGCTTGGCGTACGAAGTGAGCATCGAAGCCGATACACGGACGATCGTCATTCAGGGTTCCGGTCAAGGCACGACCGCGGACACCATTCAGCTCATTACCGACACGCGCGAAATCTTCCGCGAGCACACCGGCTTCAACCTGTTGTACAACTCTTCGATACTAGAGATCGATTCCAATCCCGCTGATATGATGCAGGTGGCAACCGCGCTGTTCGAGCAGAGTGGAGCGCTGATCGGCAGAATGGCGATCGTCGTGCCGGAAAGCAGGCAGCATCTTGCCCGCATTTTCACGGCACTCGCGCACCCGCACGGCGTGAGTGCGAATGTATTCACGCATGAAAGTGATGCCCGTAAATGGCTGGGTATCGGTCGCTAGTCAGGACCAGTCGCCATCGTTCGGCGGGTACTCCTCGCCGAGCGCGCGCTTCACGACCGTAATCAGCTGATCCCCGCGGAACGGCTTCTGTACGAATTCCGTAATGCCGGCACGATCCAGCTCGTCCCGGTTGATCCGATGGCCGCTCATGAGGACGATCGGGGTTCGCTGCATGGAAGGATTGCTGCGGATGAGCGTAGCAGCAGCCAGTCCCGACAAGCTCGGCATCACCACGTCGAGCAGAATCAGGTCAGGCCTGATCTCCTCCACCAGGTCGAGTATGGAACGGGCATCCTCCGCCTGTATCGGCTCATAGCTGTGATGTCTGAGCAGCGTCGCCAGATAATTCCGCTGTGCGATCTCGTCCTCGACAATGAGTATGCGCGCCATCTCAACTCCCGCGGCCCGACCATGCACCTTACTGGTTGTCTGATAAGAGGATAGCAATAATATTGCGCTGGCCGCCGTACCGCTACGGCCGGCACCTTCAATTCATTGATTACCGAAATGGTTATCGCCTTTTCATTTCTGCTCGCCACCGCGGCCTGGAGCGGGGATGGCCATCGCTTGATCTGCGAGATCGCCTGGCGCCATCTGACGCCCGAAGCGCGCCGGTTCGTACAGGGACTGCGCTCCGGCGAAACTGGCACGTTCGCGGAAAGCTGCACCTGGGCCGACGAGGTACGCCGCGATCGACCTGAAACATACAACTACCATTTCATCAATATCCCCTCCGGTCTGCCGGGCATGAGCCTGGAGCGCGACTGCGGCGATACCGCAAAACGGTGTGCTCCCTGGGCGATCAGGCACTACGCGATGGTCCTGGCCGACAGCAGTCGTCCGGTCCTGCAACGGCAGGAGGCGCTCAAATTTCTCGGGCATTTCGTGGGCGACCTGCATCAGCCGCTGCACGCCGGACGCGGCGAGGATCGCGGCGGCAACGACATCCAGGTTTCGTTCTTTGGTGAGCGGGGCACCGCCGAGCGTCCGCTGCGATTACATAGCGTGTGGGATTCCGGCATCATGCGACGCGCGAGCCTGCGCTGGCCGGCCAGTGCGGAGGAGCTGGCAGCCGGCATTTCGCCAACGGATGTCGTGGCGTGGAGCAACGCGGACGTCGTCGGCTGGGCCAATGAATCCTTCCGCATCGCCAATGAAATTGTTTACACTGTTGGCAATGGTGGCGATATCGGGGACGCATACTACCGGCAGGCGCTACCCGTGGTGAAGCAGCGGATCCGGCAGGCGGGCGTCCGGCTGGCGCATCTGCTGAACCAGGCGGCGCGCGGCCAAACATCATTCAACTTCTAGTTGGGAAAGCGTTGATGCGAACCGGCACCCTGATCACGATCATGGCGCTCTGCGTTGTGCAGCCCGCGACCGCGCAGGAAGCTGCCCTTTCCGTTCGACACAACGGGGAGCAGCAGGAGCTGATCTTCGAGCTCGGCCCGCTGCATCTGGAGGCAAATGCGGACCACGGCGGGGTTGCACAGCCGAAAGCGCAGGCGATCGCGCTACCGGTGGGCGGCTATCTCCATGGCTTTACCACCGAAATGATCGATGCTGCCGGCCGGACGATCCCATCCGTGCTGCTGCACCACGTGAACATCATCGCGCCCCAGCGCCGCGAGTTGTTCAGCCAGATCATGCAGCGCGTCGGCGCAGCCGGGTCGGAAACCGGGCCGGTGCTGATTCCCAAGCTGCTCGGCTACCCGGTCAATGCGGGCGACTCTCTGCTGTTCACGGCCATGTTCCACAATCCAACTGCCGAATCTTACCACAACGCACGGCTGCGCATCCGCATGCGTTACACTCCGCCAAAGTCCAAACACCCGATCGTCGCGGTGCAGCCCTTCTATCTCGACGTCATGCCGCCGGCCGGCGTGCATGCGTACGACCTGCCGCCCGGCCGATCGGAAAAGAGCTGGGAAGGGCGGCCCGCCGTGGCCGGTCGCATCCTGGCGTTGGGCGGGCATCTGCACAAATACGGCGTAGCGCTGCGGCTCGAGGACGTCACCGAGGGCAAGGTGCTGTTTGAAAGCACGCCCGACCTCGATGAGCACGGCAACGTGGTGGGTATGCCGAGGAAGTTCTATCTGACCAAGCTGGGCATCCCGCTGCGGCCCGACCGGACCTACCGGCTCACGGCGGTCTACGAGAATCCGACCGGTGAGACGCTCGCGGGTGCCGGCATGGGCGCGTTGGGTGGTGTGATTGCGGTAGACGAGTCGCACATCTGGCCGGCGGTCGATCCGCAGGACCCGGAATACCTGCTGGACCTCAAGACGACGCTGGAAGGCTCGCATGGTGGCCATGGCGGCCACCATAGCCACTAGTCAGTCGAGGCGGGCCGTTACCAGCTGATCGTCGATCGCGAGCTGTACCGCGTCGTGCACCGCACGCCGCATCGCGATGTGCTTTTGGTTGGCCGCCGAGGGATGCAGTCGGTTGGTCAGCAGGACCACGAAGAGGTCGCGTTTCGGATCGATCCAGATGCTGGTCCCGGTGAACCCGGTATGTCCGAATGAAGCATCGCTGAAGTAGTCGCCCGCGCTGGATTTCTCGCCACGCGCTACGTCCCAGCCGACGGCCCGCCGACGCGGGTCGCTCGGCGTCTGCAGGAACTGGTTGACAGTCGCTGCCTTCATCATGGGCAAGTCGTCGCCATGCAAAGCCTCCAGCATCGCCTCCGCAAAAATCGCCAGGTCCCGCGCCGACGAAAACAGGCCGGCATGCCCCGTGACGCCGTCCATTGCGGCGGCATTCTGGTCGTGCACGTAGCCGCGCGGCGTGCCCCGTTCGGTCGGGGCAATCCGATACGAAGGAATGCGCTGCGCCGTTTCCGGGATACGCGGCATCCAGCTGGCGATGACCTGGAACGGCCCGAAGAAGACCGAGGGCACCGGCAGTCGAATGAGCTGCGTCGCACGCCCGATCACCGCTTCATCCATCACGCTCGAGCGCGGATTGAAGCGCGTCTCGCGCAGTCCCAGGGGGCGGAACACTTCGCGGTAAAGGAAATCGTCGAGCCGTTCGGCCGCGACCGCCTCGATGACCGCGGCGGCGACGATCATCCCGAGATCGCTGTAACGCGTGAGCGTGCCCGGCTCACTGGTCAGCTGCATCTGGGCAATGCGCTCGATCTTCTCCGTGCGGCCCGGCGTCGTCCAGAGATTGGCGCCCGCGGGCAGCCCCGACGTATGCGAAAGCAGGTGCCGCAGCGTGATGCGGCCATGATCGCCCTGGTACGGCCAGAAGGGCAGGTAGTGGTAGATGGGTCGGTCCAGGTCGAGCTGGCCGCGCTCGACCAGCAGCATGATGGCAGAGGTGGTCCCGACCACCTTGGTGAGCGATGCAATGTCGTAGAGCGTGGAATCGGTCACCGCGTCCGAGTCCCCGTTCCAGCTCAGGTGGCCGTAGCCGCGCAGGCGGACGATCTCGCCGTGTCGGCCAATCGCCAGGGCGGCACCCGGAGTCGCTTCGTCGCGGATCGCTGCTTCTATGGTGGAATCCACGCGCGCCAGACCGACGGCGCTGAAGCCGGCCGCGGCCGCCTTTTCCTCGCCTTTGCGCAGGCCTTCGGCCAGCACCGGCTGCGTGATGCATGCAGCGGCCGCCCAGCTCAGCAACAGGATTCTCACGCCAACGGCCATCAGCGAAGCCCTCACAAGGGTCAGATTATTCGGGTTATCACCTCATACCGCATGTCGCATAGCGTGTTCCACGGCATTCTTTCTGCCACTACGCCTCGCGAACATTGGACAATTCAGGAGCCGAATGCCTCCCTTTCGAGTTTTGCCCGGACGCCCGCATCCGCTGGGCGCCACGTGGGATGGACACGGGGTGAACTTCGCCGTTTTCTCGGAAAATGCTGAATCGGTCGAGCTCTGCTTCTTCGACCGTACGGATCCGCGCAAGGAAATCGAGCGGATCCGCGTGCGTGAGCAAACCGCACACGTGTGGCACTGCTACATCCCCGGAGTTCGCCCCGGGCAGCTGTACGGCTACCGCGTTTACGGACCGTTTCAGCCGGAGCGCGGCCTGCGCTTCAATCCGTCCAAGCTGCTGATCGATCCCTACGCCAAAGCGGTCGCCGGCGCGGTCGATTGGAGCGCGCCCGTCTTTTCCTACAAGATGGGCGATCCCGGCGCCGATCTGACGCGCGACGAGCAGGACGATGCGTGGGGCAAACCCAAAGGCGTCGTGGTGGATACCTACTTCGACTGGGACGGCGACCGCGCGCCGCGCGTGCCCTGGAACAATTCGGTGATCTACGAAGTGCACGTCAAGGGTTTTACCATGCAGCACCCCGACGTGCCCGATGAAGATCGCGGGCGCTACAGCGGGATCGCATCGCCCGTCATCATCGATTACCTGAAATCGCTGGGCGTGACCGCGATCGAGCTGCTGCCCGTACACGACTTCCTGCAGGACAAGTTTCTGCTCGACAAAGGGCTGCGCAATTACTGGGGCTACAATACCACGAGCTTCTTCGCGCCGTCGGCCGACTATTCCATCGGCGATCGGGGCGAGCAGGTCGCCGATTTCAAGAACATGGTGAAGGCGCTGCACGCCGCCGGCATCGAAGTGATCCTCGACGTCGTCTACAATCACACGTCGGAGGGCAGTGAGCTCGGTCCCACCCTCAACTTCCGCGGCTTCGACAACGCGGCATACTACCGCCTGGTAGACGACCAGCCACGCTATTACGTGAACTACACCGGTACGGGCAACACGCTGAATTCACGGCATCCCCAAGTGCTCAAGCTGATCATGGACAGCCTGCGCTACTGGGTGCAGGAGATGCACGTGGATGGCTTCCGCTTCGACCTGGCGTGCGCGCTTGCGCGCGAAATGCACTCGGTGGACCGCCTCGGCTCCTTTTTCGACATCATCCACCAGGACCCGGTGCTCGCCACGGTCAAGTTGATTGCCGAGCCCTGGGACGTCGGGCCGGGCGGCTACCAGGTCGGCAACTTCCCGGTGCTGTGGGCGGAATGGAACGATCGCTACCGCGACACGGTCCGCAAGTTCTGGCGCGGCGATGAAGATCAGATGGCCGAGCTGGGCTGGCGGCTGACCGGCAGCAGCGACCTGTATCAGGAAGACGGGCGCAATCCCTACTCGAGCATCAACTATGTGGTTTCGCACGACGGCTTCACGTTGCGTGATGTCGTGAGCTATGACCACAAGCACAATGAAGCGAACGGGGAGGGCAACCGCGACGGCCACGAAAACAATCTCTCGCACAACTACGGCCACGAAGGCGAGACCGACGATCCGGCGATCGTCCGCGTGCGCGAACAGCAGCAGCGCAATTTCCTGGCGACCCTGATGTTCTCACAGGGTGTGCCGATGCTGTGTGGCGGCGACGAGATCGGTCGCACGCAGGGCGGCAACAACAACGCCTACTGCCAGGACAATGAGATCAGCTGGTATCACTGGGACCTGAAGCCGTCGCAGCGCGCGCTGTTCGATTTCACCTGCCGTGTCATCGGACTACGGCGCAAACACCCTGCGCTGCATCGTCGCAAGTTCTTCCGTGGCCGGCAAATTCGAGGCGCCGACGTCAAGGACATCACATGGTTGCGATCGGATGGCCACGAGATGACCGACGCCGAATGGGATGCACACTGGGTGCGCTCGATCGGGCTGCGGATGGACGGCCGCAATCTGGGGGAAGTCGATGCCAGCGGTCGGCTGGTCTCCGACGACGATCTGTTTCTGATCCTGAATGCGCACCACGAAGGCGTGGACTTCACGATCCCGCTCTGGGATTCCGAGGAGCCATGGACGGTTGAGCTGGATACGTCCAGTGACCAACGCGCGGAAACCGTGGGACCCGGTCAGGCCCTCACGGTTTCCGGCAGGTCTGTCGTGCTGCTGGTTAGACGGCGGACGAGCACCTAGGCACCGGCCGGCAGCCGCCGGCGCAACTCGCGCCGGCCGGCCGCCACACCCAGCCCGACCGCGGCGCCAAACAGCAGTGCGCTGGCGCCCGTTACTAGCGGCACGACCCAGGCGATCGGCATGGCGACGGCGCCCGCGATGAAGCCGGCCTTCCAGGGCGCGGAGCTGCGATAGACTGCTTCCACGTACCGCAATTTCTTTTTCACGAAGGCCTTGCTCCTCGAATATCCGAGCCAGGCCGCCGTCCAAGCGACCACCAGTCCGATCAGCTCCATCGCACGCTCCTGCAGGGTTCGCCGTTCATCATTCGAGCTCGATCACACGCGACCGCGCCCGCCTGACGACAGTACGAACCAATCAGACCGGAGGTTTCTCCCAGTCGCGCAGGTGCCGCAGCAGGTAGTCGATGGAGAAGAAATGGCGCGATTGGGCGCCGTCGCGCCGGAACACTACCTGCGACCAGCCCCGCATGCCCGTCGGCGTGTACCAGCGCCCGAAGAGCTTGAGCTTCTGCCCCGAAATGGCGTGGATCAGCACGCGCTCGTACCGCGAGCGGCTGAGCTCGGCAGGAGGGAACAGCTCGTCCCAGGTGCACAGGCGCCCCACGTCTTCGTACTCGGGCGGCCGCTCCGGCAACTCGAGCAGTGACGGCGCCCGCCCGCGGATGACCGAGCCGATCAGCCGGAAAGTGAACGGATCGGAGATCCGGCGCACCGAGCGCCAGAACTTCCGGGTGATGATCCCGGCCATTTGCCGCAGGCTGTGGACATCACCGGTACGCGTGCGCCATTCCGCGCGGTTGATGTCGCAGGCAAAAGGATTTTTCGGGTAGCAGTCGTAGCGCGCGAGCCAGCCCTTGCGCGATGTGTGAGGGATCGGCCTGAAGTGGTCGATCACCGGGATCTCGTGCCGCTCGAGCTCGCTCAGCTCGAAGCTCGGCCACGTCATGACTGCGCGGACGATGCCCGTGATCAGCGTGGCCGTCGCGATCATGAGCGCCGCATCCGGCGTGAAATCGGCCGTGATCTCGATCCGGTCACCACGCGGTCGCACACCAATGCCGGTCGACTTGCGGTTGGCCGCGAGCACCATCACCGGCACGGGCAGAATGTAGGCGAGCAGCAGAGCGAGCTTCTCGACCGTGCGGCTTTCGCCGCGTTCCTCCGCGGGCAGCTCGAAGGAGATGTTGTAGTGCGTACTGAAGCCGGCCAGCCGCACGTGGTGTTTGCGACGTCGCTCCCACTGATCGAGCCCGTCGCGGACGGCGCGGATCCCCTCCCACAGCGAACGGCCGGCGCGTGCCG
>CBJLQC010000017.1:0-14048 GCA_966424955.1 uncultured bacterium
ATATGGTTGGCATGCTCTCCCGCCGAAACTTCCTGGGCCGGTTCCTGGCCGCGGGCGTAGCCGGTCCCGCGCTGCGCAACGACTGGGAACAGCTGATCCACGACATTGCCGGAGCCGACCGGCGCGCACCGGGTGACATCGCTTCCGACGAAGAATTCTGGAGCGAGGTCCAGCGCGCGTTCACCGTCGATCGCACCATCATCAACCTGAACAACGGCGGCGTGAGCCCATCACCGCGCGTCGTGCAGGAAGCGATGGCGCGCTATCTCGCGCTGTCGAACGAAGCGCCCGCGTATTCGATGTGGCAGGTGCTGGAGCCGGCCATCGAGAGCGTGCGCCGGCAGCTGGCGGCGTCGTTCGGCTGCGACGCGGAAGAAATCGCGATCACGCGCAACGCCTCGGAGTCGCTGGAGATCTGCCAGCTCGGGCTGGATCTGCAACCGGGCGACGAAGTGCTCACCACGAACCAGGACTACCCGCGCATGCTGACCACGTGGGATCAGCGCGTGCGGCGCGAGGGGATTGTCCTCAAGCAGATCTCGTTTCCGGTGCCGGCGCCCAGCATGCGCGACCTGGTGGAGCGCTTCGAGCGGGCGGTCACGCCGCGCACGCGCGTGATTCACTGCTGCCACATCACGAATCTCACGGGGCAGATCTTCCCGGTCAAAGACATCGTGCGCATGGCCCGCGCACGCAACATCGAGGTGATCGTCGACGGCGCGCACGCCTACGCGCATTTCCCCTTCACGCTGCAGGATCTCGACTGCGACTATTACGGCACGAGCCTGCACAAGTGGCTGCTCGCGCCGCACGGCACGGGCTTCCTGTACGTTCGCAAGTCGAAGATCGGCAAGGTGTGGCCGATGATGCCGGCGTCCGACAAGATGAACGACAATATCCGCAAGTTCGAGGAAATCGGCACGCACCCGGCGGCCAACCACAACGCGATTGCGGAAGCGCTCGCGTTTCACGAGGGCATTGGCGGTGAGCGAAAGGCCGCGCGCCTCCGCTTCCTGCGCGACCGCTGGATGAATCGCCTGGAGGGGCAGCGCGGCGTGAAGCTCTATACGTCGCGGGATCCGCAAATGTCCGGCGCGCTCGCCACCGTCGGCATTAACGACATCGATCCCAACAAGGTCGCGGAGCATTTGTGGAAGACGCGCCGCATCATGGTCACGCCCATTACGCACGCGGAATTTCGCGGGATTCGGGTGACGCCCAACGTGTATACGACGCTGCGGGAGATTGACACGTTCGCGGAGGCCGCGGAGGAGATTTTGCGGGCGGGCGTGGGCGCGAAGTGAGGACGTCGAGGGATTAGGACGAGGAACTAAGAACCAGGATTCAGGGATAGGGATAGGGGTTGGGAGAGGTTCTGCTCCTCTCCCTATCCCTATCCCTGAATCCTAGTTCTTAGTTCCTCGTCCTGACCCCTGGTTCTTAGTTCCTCGTCCTGACCCCTAGTTCCTGAACTGATACGCGACCTTCACAAAAAATCCGTCATCCATTCGCCGCAACCGCCGTTCAAACGGCGACGTCTCCGCGTACGAGCTCCCATATCCAATGTACGCTACCGTCCCCGGCGTCGGCTCGTAGGACGCGAGCCAGTCCATGCGCAGTCCATTGTCGCGCTCGGCTTGCGAGAGCTGCTGCCCATCGATCAGAAGCGTCGTGCCGGTGCGCGCATCAACGAGTGCGGCGCGGCGCTCGGCCTGGTATTGCAGGATGCCGCGGAAAAAGAGATGGCGCGTGGCCTGGAATTCGGCTTTGATGCGCGGAATCAGTGAGCGCGCAAATTCGCTGTCATCGCGTCGGCGGTTGATCTGCAGGAACGCGGTGCTGGCCGTCAGGCGCAGTTGCGTGGTGGGACGCACGGAAACGTCCACTTCGGCTTGGACGGCCTTGCCCTGGGCGCCCTCCTCGAAGATCGCGCCGGTCCCGGCGCCCAGCTCGAGTGAAGCATCGAAGCGGCGAAACGTGGGTGTCGAAACATCCACGCTCGCGTTGTAGCCTTCGATGTGCTCGAGCGGCAGGTACGGCTGGGGCCCGCCCCCGCCCGGCAGCGAAAGGAAACTGTAATCACCGGCGTCCGGGCGAATGAAGGTGCGCTCGGTCTCGACTTCGACTCGCCACCCGCCGCGCAGCGTGAGGTTGGCGGTCAGACCATCATCGCCCTCGATCGCCCGCGCATCGCCGAAATCATCGTAGTTCCAGATGCGCGAAGGCGCCACGAAGAAGCTGACCGTCTCCAGGAGAGCGTTCGGCGCGCCGTACAGGCTGAAACGGTTGAAGGCGTGCGCCACGACGATGCCGGTGCGGTTGACGAAGCCGGATTCGGTCGCGAAATCGTCGCTGATGCCGTTGATCGCGTAGTTGAAACCGAACTGCCGGCCGGTGCGGTCCAGCTCGAGCTTCCAGACCGAGCCCGACAACTCCGGGGTGCCGTGCGCTGTCCACGATTGCGCGAACTGCGTTTCCACGAAATAGAGCTTCGCAAAAACGTAGCGCACATCCCCGGACAGCATGCGATTGTAACCGGACGCACCCAGGCGCGTGCGATCGGTATATGTGATGCCGGCCAGCGAATTCGAGCCGAAGTCGCGGCGCAGGCGCGTGATGTTGAAGAGGGCCTCGTCGCCGCCATCATACGCGTTCTCATCCACAGCCGTGAGATGCGCGACGCCGATCGAGCCGAGCTTGCCCGTCACCTTGGCGCCCGCGATGGGATCCGCGATGCGGCGCGTGTAGACCAGCTGGCCGGGTGTGTTGAACAGCTCGATGCCCTCCAGGAAGAACGGCCGCTTTTCCGGGAAAAAGAGCGCGAACCGCTCGTTGACCGTGAC
Source organism: uncultured bacterium (assembly GCA_966424955.1). Classification (GTDB taxonomy): domain Bacteria; phylum Gemmatimonadota; class Gemmatimonadetes; order Longimicrobiales; family RSA9; genus CBJLQC01. The sequence continues at coordinate 2,844 of CBJLQC010000017.1, forward strand.
CTGCCCTTCGTCGCTTTCCACCTGGCTGAAATCCGGATTGATCGTGGCATCCAGCGAGATGTTGGTGAAGCCGACGCGCAGATTGACGCCCGTCTCGGTGTCCGGATCCGCGCGATCGAACGCACCGGTGACCGGGTCCCGAAAGCCGGGCGCGTTGAAGGTCACGAACGGCTGTGCTTCCAGCACGACGCCGCGTTGCAGGTCGTGTAACCCGTCGATCGTGCCCGCCTGGAGCAGGAAGCTGGCATTCGCGCGCCGCACATCCGTCCAGGTGTCGGTGTAACCCGTGCGCTGCACCTTGCGCATGATCTGCAGGCCCCAGCGCTGCGCGTCGGTCGAGGGATAGCGCAGGCTCTTGAAGGGGATGCGCACCTCCACGATGTAGCCTTCCGGCGTGAGCTGCCCGCGCGACTCGAAGTGAAAATCCGGACTGTCATCGATGTTGCCGCCAAAGGTACGGCCCGCGCTGCCGCTGCCCTCGGTGCGCACGCCGTCGCCCTGGACGCCCAGCGGATTCACTGCGAAGTAGAACGCGCGGCGGCGATCGGCAAAGGTATCGAGGTAGATGATGACGTGGTCTTCGCTGTCGATATTGTCACGATCCGCGTTGGTCGCGCGAATGGTGCCCGGGTGTGAATCGAGGGCGCGAATGCCGAAATGAATCGCATCCGGCGCGTACCAGACGAGCACTTCCGTGCGCTCCTCCGCCGGCCGGCCGTCCACCGGCTCGTACTGCCGGAAGCCAGTCAGACGCGCGGCGGTCGCCCAGACCGGCTCGTCGAGCACGCCATCAATACGCACCGCCGCTTCGGCGCGCGGGATCGTGACCGTGGCCGGCGCCGCCGGCGGCGCGGCCTGCAGCGCCAGCGCGAACAATAACTGTGTGGAGAAAAACATCCTGCGATTCTTGCGGCTTCGGGATCTTATTGCAATGGGCGGCGCTCCGGACGAATATTCAACACCCGTACAGGCGCCTCCCGTCCCGCTGACCACCCTTCTCGAGGAGTAAAATGGACATCGTCGTCCTGATCGTACTGGTCGTGCTCGTCGTGGCCGCCGTCGGCATGTACAACTCTCTGGTGCGCCGGCGCAACCGCGTCAGGCAGGCTTACAGCGGCATCGAAGTACAGCTGGTCCAACGTTACGACCTGATCCCCAAGCTGGTCGAAACGGTGAAGCAGTACATGACGCACGAGCGCTCGCTGCTCGAGGACATCGTCCGACTGCGCAGCGAGGCGATGAGCGGCACCACGCAGGCGGCCAAAGACCAGGCCGACAGCGAGCTGACCCGCGCGTTGGGGCAGCTGCGCGTGTCCGTCGAGAATTACCCGCAGCTGAAGGCCAGCGACAGCTTCGTGCAGCTGCAGCGCTCGCTGAACGAAGTCGAGGAGCAGCTGGCCGCGGCGCGACGTGCGTTCAACAGCGCAGTCGCCGACTACAACAACGCGGTGCAGACCTTCCCCAGCTCGATCGTGGCGGGGGCCGCGGGCTTCAAGACGCGGGGCATGTACGCCGCCGAAGAGCATAAGAAGGCCGACGTCGATATGAAGCAGCTGTTCAACGCGTGAGCAGTTCCGAGCTGGTCCAGCAGTTCGCCCGGATGGATGCCTCCGGCCGCGCGCGGCTGGAGGCGGGGTGCAACTTCATCAACGACAAGATCGCGCGGCTGCGGCGCCGTGTGTTCACGGTGAGCGGCATCGCCGGCGGCGCCGCGCTGCTGGTCATCATGGCGACCGGGATCGACGTTCGTTTCCCACTCGCCCTGGCCGCCGTGGCCGTGATCATCACGTTCGCGCTGGCGCAGCGCGAGCTGGCGCGCTGGTACAAGAAGATGGTCATCCAGCGCGTCGTCGAGGCGCTCGGGCCGGGACTGACCTACCAGCCGGGATCAGGCTTTACCCGCGATGAGTTCCGGGCCATCAACCTCTTCCAGTCCCGCATCGACCAGTGGAAGAGCGAAGACCAGATCAACGGTGCCCGCCAGAACGTCAGCTTCGCGCTCCACGAAGTGCGCGCCGCGCGCCGTGAGCAGCGCGGCAAGCATACGCACACGGTGGTTTTCTTCAAGGGCGTGGTCGCGGTGCTGGAGTTCAACAAGCACTTCCACGGCCACACCGTGATCGTGCCCGATCGCGAAGGCAAGTTGCTGGGCGGCTTGTTTGGTGAAGCGGACAGCCGGCGCGGAAAGAACATCGTGCACGTGGCGGACGCGGATTTCGAGAATGCCTTCGCCGTTTACACGACCGACGACCAGGAAGCGCACTACCTGCTCACGCCCAAGCTGATCCAGCTGATCATGCAGGCACGCAGCCGCTTCGGCGACATCCGCCTCGCCTTTTACCAAAGCTCGCTCTACGTGACGCTGCCCTCCGCGAAAGACCGCTTCGAGGCGAGCCTGTTCAGCCGGGTGACACCCGACGACGCCCTCCACGAGCTGGCCGACGTCACCGGCCTCGCCGAGCAGCTGATAGATGTGCTCGACCTCGAGCTGCGCATCTGGACGCGCGACTAGCCCTCGTACAACCGCGTCGCGTTTCGTCTCGTCCAACAGCCATCCCGGTCCCCATTCCGAGAGCGTTTATGGCACGCATGTCCCGCAGCGCCCGGCTCGCAACCACCATCCTGATCGTGGCAGCAGGGTCCGCGCAGGCACAGCAGACTCCTCCGCCGGCCGCCTGTACGGCACCGCAGCACCAGCAATTCGACTTCTGGGTCGGTGACTGGAACGTCTTCAACCCGAAAGGACAACAGGTCGGGACCAATCGCATCTCACGCGTTTCCGGTGGGTGCGCGCTGCTGGAAGAATGGCAGGCGGCCCAAGGACCCGGTGGCAAGAGCATCAACTTTTTCGATGCGGCCGATGGGCAATGGCATCAGATATGGGTCGGCGGCGACGGCACGGTGCTGCGCATTGCGGGATCCCTGAAGGACGGCGCCATGCGGCTGCTGGGCGCGGACCGCAAGACGCCCCAGGGTACGGTTCGCGATCGCATAACCTGGACACCTCAGCCGGACGGTGCCGTCGAACAGCGCTGGGAGATCAGCACGGATGGCGGCTCCACCTGGACCACGGGGTTCCTCGGGAAATATCAGCGGCAATAGGTTCGACGAACCCGGAAGCGGAATTCAGCGAACGCTGAACGGCACCGTGCCGCGCTGGCGATCCCATGATACCGCGAGCACGCCGCCACTATCGTTCTGATTCACTGAAATCGTGAACCATTCCGAGGGTGGATTCACATCTTCCCTGGCGAGCTTCACGCGCCCTACATCCTGCGCCGGATCGTGCTCGAGTCCGCTCATACCGGTCTGTCGGTTGAAGATGAGCTGCCACTCATCCGCCGTCGGCAGCAGGAACATGGTGTATGTGCCGGGCGCGAGCGTCACCCCGCCGATCTCCAGCGTCTTGTCCGTCGCCAGGTGGGCCGCATCATTGGCGCCCATGCGCCACACCCGCCCGTACGGCACCAGCGCGCCCCATACCGGACGGCCGCGCATGCCGGGACGGCTGTAGTCGATCCAGATGTTCGCGCCCTTCACATTGCTGCGATACGTCTGGCGCGGCGAAAGCATCCCGAGTCCCTTCCCGGTCGCATCACGCGCGGCAAATTCAGCGGTCAGCTTCTCCAGATCGACCCAGCGCAGACGTTCGACCGTCGTGAACGCCGGCGTATTCAGGTGCAGCAAGCGGCCGCGCGCGTCGATATGCGCGCGCATCGGCTCACCGAACTGGTTGTTGAGCGACACAGAATCCCGGCCGATCCGCTCCACCGGGATATCGACCAGGTTGGTGCCGGCCAGCAGCGGAACGGAGCCCTTCTGGCCGCCGCCCGCCACGGCGCGCATGATCGCCAGCTCGTAGGGCGCAAAGAACGGCCCGGCCATCGGCACGGCGTTCTTCGCCTGCACACGCTGCGTGCGCGTTTGTCCGCCCTGTTCGCTCGTGATGACGGCGCTGTCGCCGCTGAACGTCGTGACGCGCCGCAGCGCGGGCTGCTCGCGGCCGGGCGCGCTGACCTCGTACAGCGCGCGCTCCACGGTGCGGTTCGGGGCGTAATCGAGGACCAGCCGGTGCACGGTCGTGGACGGACTGCGCGAGGCCGCTTCCACGATCAGCTGGCGGTCGGTGCGGATGTAACGCTCGATCGACGTCGTATCATTGCCGAGCCGGACAATGAACGCCGCACTGTCGGCGCGCTGCTGCGCGGATGACGTCGCCGGAAAAAAAGCCGCGGCCACGACCAGCGCGGCCGTGTGCGTCACGAGCGGGGTAACACGCATGCTGCCTCCCAGGGTTAGGCGGGACGTGATACAATAGCAGGCCATGAACTCCTCTGACATTGCCCCGATGGTCGTCGCGGTCTTCCTGATCGTGACCGTGGGCGCCGTCGCCCTGCTGCGTCCCATCACCAGGCGACTGGGTGCCTACCTGGAAGTGCTGGCCGAAGAACGCCGCCGTGCCCTCAGCCAGACGCCGATGGAAAAGGCCGATGCGGCGCGCCTGACCAATGCGATCGACTCGCTGGAAAGCCGCCTCGCGTTGCTCGAAGAGCACCAGGACTTCACCAACCGCCTGCTCGCGGAACGCCCGGAAAGCCGTTCCCAGCCGCGCTGACCTGGAGTTGGCCGGCCCAAACCCCACCTTTTTGACTTTCTACAGTAATTCCTTGACTTATTGGAATAAGTGTTGCACCTTCCCTTTCAGCCCTCCCGGGAGGCTGGCGGTTTCTCACTCTAGCTATGGAGGGTGAGGTGTGCGGATCGTTCCGCGCGCCTCAGATGGGCATGATGGTGCAACGTGTTTTGGCGGTGGCCGCGCTCGCGTGTACGCTCGGGTGCGAGAACGGTATGGGGCCCAACCTGGGTGGCGACCGGCCGCTCGATCCGCAGCTGGTGGCCGAAGGGCAGCAGATTTTCCGCTACGATACCTTCGGCGACGAAGTTTACTGGACGGATACGCTCGGCATGCACCAGGTGATTGCGACGGGCGTGAGTCCGGCGACCGCGCTCGGCGTGGGGCTGAAGGTGGATGTGGACGCGTTGCCGGTTGCGGTGCGGCAGGCGATCGCGGCCGGGCAGGTAAACCTGAACGATCCGGCCGTCACGGTGACGCTGCTCAAGCTCAACGCCGTGCTGGGCGTAAAGGGAACGGTCGAAACGGTCGGCGGGCAGGACCAGCTAACGCGCGTCGGCATCACCTGCGCGTTGTGTCATTCGACGGTGGACAACTCCTTTGCGCCGGGCATAGGCAAGCGGCTGGATGGTCATGCCAATCGCGACCTGAATGTCGGCGCGATCGTGGCGCTGTCACCGGCGGTACCGCAATCGCTCAAGGATATCCTGAACGGTTGGGGTCCCGGGCGGTACGACCCGCGCATCAACATCGACGGGCTGAACACACCGATCGTGATTCCGCCGGCCTTCGGCCTGCGCCGGGTCGCCAAGGAAACCTACACGGCGGAGGGTCCGGTTTCGTACTGGAACGCGTACGTGGCAGTCACGCAGATGCATGGACAGGGCAACTTCAGCGATCCGCGGCTCGGCATCAGTGTGACGCGCGATCCGGACCTGGTCACCAGCAAGCTGCCGGCATTACGTGAGTATCAGTTCAGCATCGAGGCGCCGATGGCGCCGGCGGGCTCGTATGATGCCGCGGCCGCGGTACGCGGGCGCCTGGTCTTCAATGGCGAGGGCCGCTGCGCGGAGTGTCACAATCCGCGCACGGAGTTCACCGACATCAACGCGGGTGTGCTGCATGCGCCTGCCGAGACGGGGATGGATGCGGCTTATGCGCAGCGCACGTCGCAGAAGCGCTATCGCACGACGCCACTCAAGGGTTTGTGGCAGCATGCGCCGTACTTCCATGACGGCAGTGCCGCTGATGTCGAGGCCGTGGTGGAACATTACGACAACGTGCTGGCTTTGCAGCTCAGTGCGCAGCAGAAGGCGGACCTCGCCGAGTATCTGAAATCGCTGTAACCGCGCAGGAGGGGAAACACGCATGGGATCGAATGGGGAAGTCAGCGGGCCGGACCTGCGAGCCGGGGTGCCGCTCGCAGAGCTGACAGACGGCCAGCCGTTCGCGGGGCAGGTGGACGGCCAGGCGGCGCTGCTGGTTCGCGTCGGCAAGGAGGTCTTTGCCGTAGGCGCAACCTGCACGCACTGGTCGGGTCCGCTGGCGGAAGGGCTGGTGACGGGCGAAACGATCCGCTGTCCATGGCACCATGCGTGTTTCTCGCTGCGCACCGGCGAAGTAACGGCGGCGCCGGCGCTGGCGCCGCTGCCGCGCTGGCAAACGAGCCAGCGTGACGGCCGCGTATTCGTGGGCGAGCTCGTCGAGCATCAGCCGACGCGCGAGCAGATTGCTTCGCCCGGCTCCGTGGTCATCGTCGGAGCTGGTGCGGCCGGCATGTTTGCGGCCGAGACGCTGCGCCAGGAAGGCCATGCCGGCGACATCGCGCTCATCGATCCCGATCCGGATGCACCTTACGACCGGCCGAATCTCTCCAAGGATTTCCTGGCCGGTAAGGCGCCCGAGGAGTGGCTGCAGTTGCGTTCGCCCGAGTTCTTCGCGGAGCAGCGCATCGACCGGATCGTGGCTGCGGTCGAATCGATCGATACGCAGGCGCGCACGGTGACGCTTTCCGACGGCCGTCCAGTCAGCTACGACGCTTTGCTGCTGGCCACCGGCGCGGTGCCGATTCGTTTGCCTATCCCCGGCGCCGACCAGTCCCACGTTTTCGTGCTGCGCAGCCGCACCGATTGCACGAACCTCATCGCTGCGTTGTCCGACCACTCGAAGGTGGTCATCGCGGGCGCCAGTTTCATCGGCCTGGAGGCGGCGGCCGCGCTCACGCAGCGCGGCGCGCAGGTGACCGTCGTAGCACCCGAGCAGGTGCCATTCACGCGCGTGCTGGGCGAGGCAATGGGGCGGATGCTGCACGTGCAGCACGAGCGGAAGGGCGTGCAGTTCCGGCTGGGTCACACCATCCAGCACATCGGCGCCGACCATGTCGTCCTCGACCATGGCGAAACCCTGCCCGCCGACATCGTGCTGCTGGGCGTGGGCGTACGGCCCGTACTGGGACTGGCCGAAGCGGCCGGGCTGCGGGTCGAGAATGGCGTCGTCGTCGATGAGTATCTCGAGTCGAGCGTGCCGGGCATTTACGCCGCCGGTGACATTGCGCGCTTCCCCGACGCGCGCACCGGAGAGCTGACGCGCATCGAGCACTGGGTCGTCGCCGAGCGGCAGGGCGAGACCGCCGCCCGCAACATTCTCGGAAAGCGGGAAGCTTTCCGCAGCGTTCCCTTCTTCTGGACGACGCAGCACGACGTCACACTCAACTACGTGGGGCACGCCGCCCAGTGGGATGAGCTGCGCGTGTCCGGCAGCATCGAGCAGCTGGACTGCGAAGTGTCGTACCTCGGCCGGGGACGCGTGCTCGCGGTCGCCACCATTAACCGGGACCTGGATGCATTGCGCGCCGAGACATTGTTCGAGCAGGAAAAAACGCCGGCTACCGTCTGATTCGCACACAGGAGAGAGCACACATGATCGCCACAGCAGTTATGCGCAAAACAGTGGAGCTGAGCCACGACGATGATGTCCCCGAGCTGGAAGCGCTGGTGCGCCGGCAGCTCGCGCTGCTGGGCGAGGATCCGGAACGGCAGGGGCTGCTGCGCACGCCCGAGCGGGTCGCCACCTCATTGAGCTGGCTGACGCGTGGCTATCAGCAGGATGTACGTGAAGTCGTAAACGAGGCGATCTTCGAGGAGCAGCATGAAGGCATGGTGCTGGTCCGTGACATCGAGCTGTACAGTCTGTGCGAGCATCACATGCTGCCCTTCTTCGGCAAGGCGCACGTGGCCTACATCCCGGATGGCAAGATCCTGGGCCTCTCGAAAGTGCCGCGCCTGGTAGACGTGTTTGCGCGCCGCCTGCAGGTGCAGGAGCGCCTGTCGGAGCAGATCGCCGATGCGCTCATGGAGGTGCTGCAGCCGCGCGGCGTCGGCGTCGTCATCGAGGCGCAACACCTCTGCATGATGATGCGCGGCGTCGAAAAACAGAACTCGACCACCGTGACCAGCGCGCTGCGTGGCGTATTTCGCGAATGTCCCATGACGCGCGAGGAGTTCCTCCGCCTCGTGCACCGGTAGGCGTCTATGAAGAACCTGGCGAACGCGTATCTGTTGTCGGCCGCGGATGGCACGCACGTCGACGTCCGCACGGGCCGCGGCCCCTGGGTGTTCCTGATCGCGCATTCCGCCGACTGCGCCGGCTGTCGCGACTACGCGGACCGGCTGGTGGGCGCGCGGTCGAATTTCTCCGAATGGGGCGCCCGGCTCGCCGTCGTGCTGCACTCGCCGCTCGCCGCCGCGCAGGCGCTGCATGGGCAGCTCGACGCCACGGTCGAAGTGTTCGCGGATCCCGAGCAGTCGCTCCCCGCCGACGCGGGCTCCGTGCTGGTCACGGATGAATGGGGCGACATCTTCCACCACGCTGCCGGTGGCGCCGCCCATGCGCTCCCCGCTCCCGGCGAAGTGGCGAAGTGGGCGCAGTTCGTCGCCATCCAGTGCCCGGAGTGCGAGCAGCCGGAAGGGTTCTGGAAGACGATGGAGTAACGTCTGTTGCGCTGAGCCGCGGCCCTACGCCACCTCCTGCGCCCGGGGAATATCCTTTTCAGGAGATGTTATGATAGGGCGATGTATGGCGTGCGCCGCACCTTTACCGCACGGCATGCTACGGTTTTGAAATTGAAAATCGGTGCTTGGCGCACCGTAGCGTGCGAAGGCGCGAGCAACATCGCCCCATCCCCCCATCTCCTTTTGGCCGGCCATCGCACCTCAGCGAAAATCACCGGCTCCTGCGTCTCTCCTGCTCGCCGCGCAAAATCCGGTCGGCCTCGAAGGCAACATCCCGCCAGTGCAGGCGCGACATCGCATCACCGGTGCGGTTGGCGGCGGCGTTGGCCACCCGCTCCAGCTCGAGCAATTCGCCACGCAATGCGGGACGCACGTCGGAGTTGCTGGCGAGCTGCTGTTGCTGCTGATTGGGCGGCCCCTGCTGTGCGGTGGTCGGAGCCGGTGGATTGAGGGCGCGATCGACCGCCTCCAGGTAGGCGCGCTGCAAACCGCGGCGATACACGTTCACCGGCGTGCCGCTGTAGGCTTCGCTCCAGACGTCGCGGCGCAGCGTAGTCAGCATCTCGGGCAGTGAGTAGGGCGTCTCGCGCGGGGCGGCCAGCGCCTCGTATTCGACCAGGCGGTTCAGGCGCGACGTCGCCAGCAGCGAATTCAGCACGGCGGCCTGCGCCGCGCGAATGCGATTGAGTACGCCTTCCTGTTCGATGCGCCGGATCACGCCCCGGTCGATCAGCCAGCCGGGCACGGTGAACGCGTTCTCCTCCAGGTAGCGCATGGCCTCGCGCTGGCGCGCGGCCGACAGCGGCACGAAGCGTTCGCCCGTGCCGTACCGCTCGAAGCTTTCCGCACCGCCGATGCTGGCGGCCACGTGCGCATTGTAGCGCCCCCACTGGGCGACCACGTTCGCGTACAATTCACTGAGCAGCTCGTAATCCTCACCGGGCCGTTCCGCGACGGGCAGCAGCGTGCGCGCGACGCGCTGCAGATTGCGCAACCCGAGCCGGCTCGATTTCGCCGCATCCTCATCGCCGACCGCTTCCGTGAGCGCGGCCGGGTCCGCGGTGGCGTCATCCGTCTCGTAGCGCAGCCAGGGAATGGAATCCTGCATGCGCGCCCACTGGTCGAGCGTGCGGCGCTCATCATCGGGCGTGCGCGCGCCGGGGATCGGCTGGTTCTGCCACATGATGGCGAACTTGTCGTAAGGCCCGATGCCGGGCACGAGCAATTCGGGCGGGATGCTGTCTTCGGGCTGAGCGACGTAATTGAAGCGCGAGTAGTCCATCAGCGTGGCGACATGCCCGCCCATGCGCCGCAGGAAGCTGGCGCTGCGCACGCTGTCGGCGGGATACATCGCGCTGGCCTTCATGTTGTGCGGGAAGCCGATCGCGTGACCGACCTCGTGCGCGACGACGTACCGCACCAGCCGGCCCATGAGCGAGTCCGGCAGAGGCAGCCGCTGCGCGCGCGGGTCGAGTGGTGACACCTGCACGAAGTACCAGTCGCGCAGCAGGTTCATCACGTTGTGGTACATGTTGACTTCAGCTTTGAGGATCTCGCCGGTGCGCGGGTCCACGATCTGTCCGCCGGTCGCATTGGCAACCGTGGACGGCCGCCAGTAGATCGCGTTGTAGCGCGCATCGAACAGCGAGAAATCCGGATCGTTGGCGGGCGCGATGCGCGCATCGATCGCGTTGCTGAACCCCGCGCCCTCATACGCCTCGCGCCAGTCACGCACCCCCTGGATCACCCAGGGCTGCAGCCACTCGGGCGTCGCCGGATCGATGTAGAAGACGATCGGCTGCACCGGGTCGGACACGGCCGCCGTGGTATCCTTTTTCTCGAGCCGGAAGCGGCGGACGAAGCGACGCGTCACCGACTCATGCTCGGGACGGCTGAAGTCGATGGTCGTCACCGAGCCCAGCCCGATGCGCTTGTCGTGCAGCCGCGGCCGCATCGTGTTCTCGGGCAGCTTCAGCATGCTCCACAGCATGCGCTGCGAGCTCGTAACCGGGCGCTGCTGCGCGCCGCCCGGCGGTCCGGGCGGCCCCTGGCCGGCCGCGGCCGTCGGTGTCTGCGTGCCGGTCTGCGTGACGAGCACGTTCACGTTCTCCGGAAATGCGCTGACCTGCTCGATGAAGCTGCGGTCGGCCACCACGCCATTGACCAGCGCGAATTCCGGGATGTTGGTCGTGAACAGGCGCGTCACTTCAATGACCGCCGTGCTGTCCGGACCCCACGATTCGACGTTGAAGCTGGCGATGATCGGACCGTAGCGGATGGCTTCGACGGCCCGGCTGATGGCCGCCACCGTGTCGGCCGTGATGTTGAAGGTGCGACCCTGCAGCAGGATACGATTGCCGTTGCGCTCCCAGGCAACGACGCGCGAGCCGCCGCCGCCGAAGAAGCCTTCGACGTTGCCGCCCGACGCCGCGCGCGTGATGACCAGCATGTCCTTGCCCAGCTCGCTGCGCGGGATCTCGAAGTACAACCGGTCGCCGATGCGATGTGCCTTGAACAGGCCGGCCCGCGTACGTGCTTCCGACGTGATGACCCGCGCGTAAG
>CBJLQC010000018.1:0-13645 GCA_966424955.1 uncultured bacterium
ATCGACGCCGCTCAAGCCGCTCACACCCGCACTCTCGAGATAGTCCTCCACGGACTGCTGCGCGCGCCAGTTGCTGTAGCGCGGCGGCACCTCGCGCACGACGAAGCCCGCCACCTGCACGCGCGCCGATTCGGGATCTTCGCTGTTGACGCCGTAGTTGCCGATGAGCGGGTAGGTCATCACGACGATCTGTCCCGCGTACGACGGATCGGTGAGCACTTCCTGGTAGCCGGTCATCGAGGTATTGAAGACGACCTCACCGAGCGCGCTGTCGGCGGTGTTGCCGATGGCTTCGCCCCAGAACTGGGTGCCGTCTTCGAGGAGGAGGTAGGCGCGTGGTCTCACGTACTCCCTAAGGGCTTGAGTCGGCAGAAGTTAAGGTCAGGAAGCGGATGGTGGAAGGGGGAGCTTGTTCACCGCGAAGAACGCGAAGTTCTTCACCGTGAACGCGCGTAGGACGGAAAGGCTTTAAGTACGGAGAAGGAGGAAAACGCGGAAGTTGCCGACGCGCGAGATCTTCACCGGTTCAGCAATTTCTTTTTTTGGAGAAACGATCCAATCGCGCCTGGTGTCAGGTAATTTCTGGACCAGCTTTGGGGCCGGGGTCGGAGACGAGGGCCACCGGCGCTTGAAGATGGTTCTCAAATCAATTCCAACTTTCAATTGTTCCGACCCCTTCCGATGCACCGGTCCTCTCGTGTTCGCGTCGCTATGAACCTCGATGTCGCGCGGCGACGCCGCCGTGCGGAACGTTCGATCTATGAATTGGGCCGTCTTGGAACCAGCCGTGTAAAGCTGGGTATTAAAATCGCCCCCGAAATGTCAGATAACAGCAGACCCTGTCCCGGGTAGCACTACCTGGAAGGTTTTGATGAGGTACGTGGTTTTCGTTCTCCTTCTCGCCTTAACACAATTCGCATGTTTCGATAGCACCGACCCGGCCACTCTTACTGGATCAACTCGCGCCGCAGTGATGGAGCCGCCCGCAGTGGTTCCCGACAAATACTTTGTTGTTTTAAAGAGCGAAGTAGTTGATGTCAATGCGACAGCGCACGCACTGACCAGTGCACATTCTGCAACGGTTGACGCCGTCTTTCAGCGCGCGTTCCGCGGTTTTGCGGCTACGCTGCCGGCCACGGCTGTTGAGGCATTGCGCCGAAACCCGCTTGTTGAGCGTATCACACCCGAGCATTATCTCATTCCCGCCTCAGTGGAGTGGGGCCTAGATAGAATTGATCAGCGAAACCTGCCGTTGGATGGCGAGTATCAACAAAATCGGCGGCATGGCACCGGTGTAAAGGCTTATGTCCTGGATGGCGGGATCCGCAGTACGCATTCCGAATTCCAGATCTCGAGTGGCACCCGCGTTGTGCAATCCATCAACTTCCTTGCCAATACAGCGGATCTTTACTGCACAGACCCGACAGTCCCCGATGGCGCACATGGCACCCACGTAGCGGCAATTATCGGGGGGAAATCATACGGTGTAGCAGACAGTGTCTCACTGTACAGTCTTCGCGTCCTGAGCTGCGAGAAACATGTCGGAGAGTGGTCAAGCTCGCCGGAAAGCAGCGCCGTGCGCGCAATTGAATGGATTCTGAGTCAGAATCACGCGGGACCGCGTGTGGCTAATCTAAGCTTCTATGTCAACAATTTTACGAGTGAGGTGAACACAGCCGTACAGAACCTGATTGCTTCGGGGGTCACGGTGGTCGTCGCGGCCGGGAATACGAAAGGGGATGCCTGCCTTTACTCGCCGGTAAAGCTCGACACGGCCATCGCTGTCGGATCGACTACCGCCACCGATGCAATGCAAAGTCTCTCTGCTGACGGTGCTTGCGTAGAGATATTCGCTCCCGGCGAGAACATTGAGTCAGCAAGCCACGCGAGCGACAACGCCGTCGTAACAATGACTGGCAATTCGCAATCAACTGCGTTTGTTTCTGGTGCTGTTGCGCTTTACCTCCAAGATAATCCGACCGCATCTCCGCTAGCTGTGCGCGACGCGGTTGTTAATACTGCGACCACAGGCGTTTTGAGTGGCTTTCGACGTGCCAATACACCGAACCGGTTGCTGTATGCGCTGCGCCCATCGCCCGTCGCTACGACCATAACCGGGCCGACCTCCATCACTCTGAAAGGTACTTATACCTTTACTTCAAACGAAACCGGGTATCTCAGTCCGAGCAGGGCGTGGAAGGAGTGCTATGCCGAAACGCTGGGCGGCTGCAACTGGGGCACCGCATCAGTTGTCGGTACGCAACCCTCGTTGGGCCGCGTTCTGTCTCCCGATTGTGCAGGTGAGGGAGGAATGTATTTCCTTTATGTTAAGGTCACTGATTCTGACGGGCTTTCGTCCACGGATACGCATTCCGTTCGGCTTTGCGGCCCGCTTGCGCCGGTAGGTGAATAATGAAGACAGCCTACGTGTTTCTAATTGGCCTGATGTTGTGCAGTGCTTGTGACCGCGATGTACAGGCGCCCACCGGACCAGTAGCATTGATCACGGGCAAGGTATTGCAGGTGAATGGAGCGCCAATAGAAGCGGCGCAGGTCTCACTACGGGTCGAAGGATGCGTCACGGCCGGAACCACGCATACGGTTACCACTAAGTCAGATGGAGGTTACCGGGTTCTCCTTTCGGGGCCACAGGGCGCGGCCGGCGACCCTTGCTCAGTCGTCGTGAGCGTGTTGCCGCCTACGAACAGCACGCTCGAGCCCCCCTACATGCGCCAGACATACCTGAGTGGTGTCACATTTGCCGAGCCAGCGACGGATACGTTTTCCGTGGTCACGCACCTGCCACAGCAGCGCCGTCACAGGATAGGGGATGTTCTGTACACGGACGCGAATTGTGGAGGATGGCGAGGCGGGAAGCCGGCAGCGCAAACATTGCTCGTAGACGTGCTCTTCTTGAAAGATCACACGGCTGCGGCCCGGCGCTCCTTCCTCCTGGCCCGAGGAGCCCAAATCGTGGATTCCTTGAATGTCGGCGGCGAGCGCGTGCTGCTCCCGACTGATTCGATTCCTTTGATCGGTACGGGAGTCTACCCGGATACCCTGTTGAACGTACGCGCTGCTCCGGACCCGGAGAAACGCGATTATGAGGTGGCGATTCGCTACAATCGCACAGTCTCATATGCAGACGTCGCGCAGCTGGAGAGCCTCGATCTTCGGGTCATCGATTTCGCCGGCGACGGAAAGGGACTCGCTGCGGACATTAGCGACGATAACATTGCGGCGGTGCTCGGCATTACGGGGGTAACCGACGTGACGGCGGCCGGATTCCTGTTCTGCGCCAACTGAACAACGACGGGGGAAACGAAGAACACGGAATTGCCAGTGCGTTGAAGCGGCCGGAGCAACTCAGAACTCGACGAGCCAATTTTAATGCCGGTTCTTGAGCGCTGGCGGCCGCTTCCCGTTCTTCGTGTCTTCGTGGTGAAAACCGCTTCGCGTACTTCGCGCTGAAACCGCTTCATCGCACGAAATCACCCAGCAACCTAGATTCTCTTCCCTATGCAGAAACCCCTCGTGCACATACACGCGGATGAATCCGCGTTGGGCTTGCAATTCAGGGACAAGGATTCGCCAGGCGGCGCGGGCGGCGTCGTGGAATTCTGGAAGCGCAACAAGTGGGAGCGGCGCGATTACTGGATCAGCGAGCCGGCCACGACCAACAACCGCATGGCCATCCGCAGCGCGATCGAGGGGCTGCGCGCGCTCACGCGATCCTGTCATGTCGTCTTCGTATCCGACTCGCAATACCTGGTGCGCGGCGCGGGCGAATGGATGCACGGCTGGGCGCGCGCGGGGTGGAAACGCAAGACGGGCGCGCTCGAGAACCTGGAGCTGTGGCAGCAGCTGCACGAGGCGGCGCGTCGCCACGACATGGAATGGAAATGGGTGCGCGGTCATGCCGGGCATCCGCAGAACGAATACGCGAATTTCCTGGCCACGCGCGCGGCGAAGGAGCAGACGTCGTCGAACGGGCTGGTCGACTCCGGCTTCAGCGCGTGGCTGGCGCAGCAGCGCGAGAAGTACGACAAGTACCTGATGTTCGATGAGACCGCCGCCGTCGAGCGCACGCCGGACTAATCGAACAGCTCCGCGACCAACACGTGGAAGCCCGGCAGCAGCGGTGTTTGCAGCGTCTGCCGGTCATTGAGCAGCCGGATGGTTCCATCGGCCAGATGCTCCACCACCGTGCGCGTCTGCGGATAGATCACCCAGACCACACCCGTTCCAGGGTCGAGGTAATCCAGCACCTTCGCCTGCATGTTGCTCGCGCTATTGCTCGGCGAAACGACTTCGACGGCAATGTCCGGCGCGCCCATGAAGAAGCTGCGCGGCCTGGTGGCCGGCAGGCGGTGCTCCAGGATGACGGCCACATCAGGGCCGCGCACCGTTGCCGGCTGCTGCGCGAGCACAAAACCGGAGTCGGCGCGCAGCTGCCCGATACCGGGATGCACGTCGAGGTAACGTCGGAGCAGCACGATGACCTGCGGCACGATCCGGCCGTGCTCGTCGCCGGCCGGTGGTTCACGCACCACCCGTCCACGCGACAGCTCATCCTCATAATACGGGTCGCTCGGCAGCGCCTCGTACTCTTCCAGCGTGAGCAGCTTGTCCTCGGGCTGCATGTGCATCCCTCAAGTCTGTAGCGGTCTGGCCTTCGTGCGAATAGCAGATTGGGACGCGCCGAACACGTGGCCGAATTTCGACGCCACGGCCTCGCACACCTCGGTCATGATCACGTCGCGGCCGAGCGCGCGTTGCATCGATGTCACGCCATGATCGCGAATGCCGCAGGGCACGATCGCGTCGAAGAACTGCAGGTCCGTGTTGACGTTGAGCGCGAAGCCGTGCGAGGTGATCCAGCCGCTGGAGACGCGCACGCCGATCGCGGCGATCTTTTCATCGCCGAGCCAGACACCGGTGAGTCCCGGCTGGCGGCCGCATGTCAATCCGAAGTGTGCCAGCGCGCGGATCAATGCTTCCTCGATGTCGCGCACGTAGCGATGCAGATCGCAGCGGTCCGGCTTGAGATCGAGGATCGGATAACCGACCAGCTGTCCGGGGCCGTGGTACGTGACGTCACCGCCGCGCCCGGTCTCGAACAGCTCGATGCCGAGCAGCGCACGCTCCGCTTCGCCCACCAGCACGTGATCGGTGGAGGATGATGTGCCGAGCGTGATGACATGCGGATGCTCGAGGAGGAGCAGCTGGTCGCCTATCTCACCCGCGCGTCGGCGCCGCACCAGCTCCTCCTGCAGCTTCAGGCCATCCGCGTAGGGGATGGTCCCCAACGTCGTCACTTCCAGCATCGCTTACGACCGGCCGATCCGTCCGAGGTGGGTGCTGTGAAAGCCGGTCGCGTCTTTCAGGCCAAAGCCGAGCAGGCGATCGAATGCGATGTGCGCGAACCAGATGATGGCGATCGCCCAGCCGATGGTCGTGCCGGTAGCGAACGAGGCAGTGCCCAGGAGCAACGGAGCGAAATAGGAGTGCACGGCGTTGTAGGCCAGCGCACCCTTCTGGGGCCCGGCGAGGTAGCCGAGCATGCTGAGATCGGGTAACAGGAAAAAGAGAGCAAACAGCCACCAGCTCAGCCCGCTCGCCTGATAAAAAAAGACGGCGACCAGCAGCGCGGCGGCGGCTTCGAGCCGCAGCACGCGTGTGGTCGCCGGCATTGCGCGTTGATCGTGACTCATACTCTCCCGTACCCCCGAAGAGAGCTCGAGGTACCACTCAAGCGTCTTCCGGGAACGTCTCCATTACCTGCTTCAACCGCGACATGAACCGCGCGGCATCGGCGCCATCGACCAGCCTGTGGTCGTAGCCGAGCGCAAAGAATGCGCGTTTGCGGATCGCCATTACATCCGCGCCGTCCGCGTCCTGCACGACCACCACACGCTTTTCGATAGCACCGGTGCCGAGAATGGCGGCGGTGCCTTCGGGAATGATGGGCATGCCGACGATGGTCCCGAGGACGCCCGGGTTGGTGATCGAGAAGGTCGCGCCCATCACTTCGTCGGGCTTGAGCTTCTTGCTGCGGGCGCGCTCGGCCAGGTCGTTGATCCGCTTGGCGACGCCCACCACGTTCAGCTCGTCCGCGTTCTTCACGACCGGCACGATCAGCCCCGGATTGAGATCGACCGCCATGCCGATGTTGATGTCGGCGCGATAGATGATGTTCTCACCCGAAATGGTCGCGTTGATCATCGGGAACTCGTGGATGACCTGCGCGCACGCCCACGCGACGAACGCGGTGTAGCTCACCTTGGTGCCCTGCTGCTCCCACTTGGCCGCGTTCTTCTTGCGGACCTGGTCGACTCTCGTGAAGTCGATCTCGATGAACGAGTGCACGTGCGGCGCCACCCGCTTGGCCCGCACCATGTGATCGGCAGTGAGGCGGCGCACGCGATCCATCGGCTTGACTTCGTCGCCTTCACGTGCCGGGAACTCCGGATGCTGCACCGTCTTGTAGAAGACATCCCAGAAATCGCCGGACGGTGCGGGCGTGGACGTGCGCGCAGGAGCCTGGGCCGGCGCCTTGCGCGCGCCGCCCTGCTCGATGTACGACATGATGTCGTTCTTGGTGACGCGCCCCGCATACCCGCTGCCCGGCACGCTGCTGATGTCGACGTTGTGCTCCGCCGCAATGCGGCGCACGAGCGGCGTCGACTTCTGCTTCAGCCGCTCTTCGGCCGTCTCGCCTTTGCCGTTGCCGGTTTCCTGCGTCCTGGGCGCCGTGGCCGTGGCCGCGGGGGCCGCAGCCGGCTGCGGCTTCGCCTCGGGGGCCACCGCATCGGCCGGCTGCTTCGCTTCGGCCGGCGCAGGCGCCGGTGCGGCGGCAGCGGGCGCAGCCCCTGCCTTCGCTTCGGTGTCGATCACCGCGACGACGGCCCCGACCTCGACCGTCGTGCCTTCCTGCACCTTGATCTCGGCCAGGACGCCGGCGGCCGGCGCGGGGATCTCCGCGTCCACCTTGTCGGTGGAGATCTCCAGCAGCGGCTCGTCGCGCGCGACACTGTCACCCACCTTCTTCAACCACTTCGACACAGTGCCTTCGGCGATGGACTCGCCCATCTGCGGCATCGGGACGTCAATCTTGGCCATGGCTCCTCGTTAAGAACGTAAACGTGCGCGAACACGTGCACGGACACGTAACTCGACTAACCCGCGCCCAACGTGCACGTGTCCGTGTTCGTGCACGTGACCGGCTGTTCAATACTCAGCGATATACCGGCAGGCCGTCACGATATCACTTACCTGCGGCAAATAGTAATCCTCCAGCGGCGGCGAGTACGGGACCGGCGTATCGATCGCGGTCACGCGCAGGACCGGCGCATCCAGCCACTCGAACGCTTTCTCGCTGATGCGCATGGCGATCTCTCCCGCGATACCGCCGGTGCGCGTGTCTTCATGCACGATCAGTGCGCGATTCGTCTTCTTCACGCTCTCGATGATGGCCGCCTCATCCAGCGGCAGCAGGGTACGGAGGTCGATGATCTCGACGTCGATGCCGGTTTCGGCCAGCTGCTCGGCCGCCTTCTGGCTCTCGTGCACCATCATGCCGTACGTGACGATGGTAATGTCCTTACCCTCGCGATGGGTGCGCGCCTCGCCGAGCGGGACCACGTAATCCTCGCGCGGCAGCACCTCGCGCAGGAAGGGCGCGCGGTAGAGCTTCTTGTGCTCGAAATACAGGACCGGATCGTCGTCGCGGATGGCGGCTTTGAGCAGGCCCTTGGCATCCCGGGCGGTGCTCGGGTAAACGATCTTCAGGCCGGGCGTGTGAAAGAACGCCATCTCCGGGTTCTGCGAGTGGAACGGCCCGCCGCGCACGCCGCCGCCCACCGGTCCGCGGATCACCATCGGCAACGCGCCCGCGTAGCGCCAGCGCGAGGTGGCAATGTAGTTGGTGAGCGGCTCGTACGCGCACGACACGAAGTCCATGAACTGCATCTCGACGACCGGCCGCATGCCCATGTGCGCCGCACCCGCGGCCGCGCCCGTGAATCCCGCTTCACTGATCGGTGTGTCGACAATGCGACGATCGGTGAAGTGCTCGATGAAGCCTTCCGTCACCTTGAACGCACCACCATAGGCACCGATGTCCTCACCCAGCAGGAAGACGTCGGGATCGCGCTCCAGCTCCTCCCAGAGGGCTTCGCGGATCGCTTCCAGCATGGTGACCGGCTTGCCTTCTTCGGTTTGCCGGAGGTGCTCGGGTTTTTCTTTGACTACCGTTGCCATCTCAGTTTATGGGTCTTCGAGTTGGGTAATGCCGGGTCTGCGCTTCTGCTGCTCCATCGCAGAGGAGGTCGTTGGTCCCACGCGTCGGGCTTACGACCAGCTGCTTCCAGATCCAGGCTTATATGATTTTGTAATCAACATCGTCAATATGCTGGTTATACCTGAATGCTATCGCCAGCCAGGTGCGTTGGCCTGCGGCTTCCTCTGCGATGAAGAAACAGCAGCGCCGGGCGCGCCGATTCCCTGCTCGCAGATCACGCCCGCTGCGGATCAGCCGTCTCCAGCCGCGTCCAGGGCACCGGCGTCTGCAAGTCTCCATAAACATCACCGAGGGCCCACTCCGCCTCCGGCAACGGCGATGCTTCCGCTTCCTCGCGTGCGCGATCGATCTCCTCGAAGACGCGCGCCGCGATCGCGTCCATCTCCTGCTGCGTTGCCCAGCCTTCCGTCAGCATGCGCGCCTCGAAGCGGGCGATTGGGTCCTTAAGCTCCCACGCCTCGATCTCGCCCGCCGGAACATAGGCCTGGTTGTCGTGCTCCGCGTGACCCTTGCGCCGGTAGCTCATCGTCTCGAGCAGCGACGCGCCCTCGCCGCGACGTGCCCGCTCGACCGCGCGCTTCGTCATTTCATATACGGCGATCACATCGTTGCCGTCGCATTGCTCGCCGTGCACGCCGTACCCGGCTGCTTTGTCGACGAACGACTCCGCGGCGGTCATCCGCGATTTGGGCGTCGAGTACGCGTAACCGTTGTTCTCGATGATCACGACCAGCGGCGCTCGCTGGACCGCGGCAAAGTTGAAGCCTTCGTGGAAGGCGCCGGTCGATGAGGCGCCGTCGCCGGAATAGGCGAGGGCAACGCGCGGCTCGCCGCGCAACTTGAAGGTGAGCGCCACACCCGCCATGATCTCGGTCATGGTGCCGAGATGCGAGATCGGGCTGAAGTACCCCTTCTGATAATCGCAGAAATGCACGTTCTGCTCGCGGCCGCGCGTCGGCGAATCGGCCTTCGCCATGTATTGCTTCATGAACTCGACCGGCCGGGCACCCATGAGCAGCAACGAGCCGAGGTTCCGGATCGCGGGCGCCAGCATGTCGCCCGTGCCATCCGCGCGACGGGTTAGAGCGTAGGCGCTGCCGATCGCGGTGCCCTCCTGCCCCAGCGAGCGGTACAGCCCGCCGATCACCTTGTTTTGGCGGTACAGATTGACCAGCACCTGCTCCAGCTGACGGGTCAGCTGCAGGTAATAATACATGTCCAGGAGCTCGTCGCGGCCCAGCCCCGCGGGGTATTTCCGCTTGGCCCCGTTAACTTTTGTCATAAGCAGGAGATAATGCCCTCACGCGCGCGGGGCCGTCAAGCGCAAATCGTGCAGCCGCAACGGGCTACATTGACAAACCCGTCGTTTGCGCTATCCTTGAACGAGTGGTTTTCGCGAAGGCGCCGCACCCCACCCGGGGTCGGCGCTTTTTTATTTGCAGGAGTCGTCATGGAAGACCAGCAGCCGCCCGTCCTGCCTGCCGATGATGAGTTGCCACCAGCCGTTCTCCGCCGTGCCCCCTGGCAGGCGGTGCGCCGACCCCGGCGCGGAAGGCTGCAAGCATCGTCCCTCCCTGCACAGGGGCCCTACGAGACGAGCTATTCGGTCGCGGCAGGATATCCCGAACGGGAAATAGTAATTCGGTAGGATGAAAAAAGGCCGGCGATCCGCCGGCCTTTTCGTTTAACGCTGCTGCGGTTGTGACTGACTCGGCGGCGACTGGGTGCCGCTGGCCGGTGCATTCTGCTGCGGCGCACCCTGCTGCTGCTGCGGAACGGGCTGCGCGCCCGGCAACGCGGGTGTAGGCGCCTGCTGCTGCGCGGGTGCCTGCCGGAATTCTTCGCGGAGCACTGAGGTCGGCGCGGCCTGCCGTGAGGAAACCACGGAAAGCACGAGTGCGAGGGCCATGAACAGGCCGCCGCAGACCCAGCTTGCCTTGGTCAGGATCGTCGCGGCCTGCCGGCCGCCGATCAGCGTGTCGGTGCCCGCACCACCACCCATGGAGGCGAGCCCGCCACCCTTACCCGACTGAAGCAGGACGACCACGGCCAACAGGAGGCCGTCCACCAGCAAAAGCACAAGTAGAAAAGCAAACACGGTCTAACTCACTGGAATGTGGACGAAACAGCCAATAAAGGTCGCCAGAACCGCGGTTTGGGTCAAGCTGAAGCGACCTCTACCCCGATCCTCGCGATCGCGGCGAAACCTTCGGGATCGAGGCTCGCCCCGCCAATGAGCAGACCGTCCACGCCTTCGGCCATGAGCAGCTCTGCAGCGTTCTCGGGCTTCACCGAGCCGCCGTAAAGGATCGGTGCGACGTCGCCCTCGCTGCCCAGCTTCTGTTTCAACAACCGCCTCAGTATGGCGTGCGCCTCGCTCGCGTCCTGCGGCGTGGCGGTCACACCGGTACCGATCGCCCAGACCGGTTCGTACGCGACCAGGAAAGCGTGCGCCTGGTCCGCGTTCAGATCGCGCAACGCTTCACTCAGCTGAGTGGTGATGACACTCTCGAGCTGCCCGGCTTTGCGCTGGTCGAGCGTTTCGCCGACGCAAATGACCGGCGTGAGCCCGGCCTGCAGCGCGGCCGCTACCTTGCGCCGTACGTCGGCGTCGGTTTCGCCGAAAACGTGACGGCGCTCGGAGTGGCCAATCAGCGTGAAGGTGGCGCCAGCTTCGCGCGCCATCGACGCGCTCGTCTCGCCGGTAAACGCGCCGTCCCGCTCATAGTAAATGTTCTGCACGCCAACCTGGATGTCGCGACGGCCGCTCAGTGCATCGAAGACGGTCGCTACTGAAACGGCCGGCGGGAACAGGATGATCGACTGGTCGGCTACCGGCGCATGCCGCGTGGCGAATTCGGCCACGAAATCACGTGCGGCATGCGGCCCCTTGTTCATCTTCCAGTTGCCGGCGATAACGGGTTTGGGCCAGCTCATACGGCGCTCCGTTCATCCAGAATGGCGATGCCGGGCAGCGTCTTGCCCTCCAGGAACTCGAGCGACGCCCCGCCGCCCGTCGAGACGTGCGTCATGCGATCGGCGAGCCGCGCGCTTTCCACGGCGGCCGCGGTATCACCCCCGCCGACGATGGTCACCGCACCGCGCGCCGTCGCATCCGCGACTGCACGGGCGACGCCGTCCGTCCCGTGCGCGAACTCCGCAATCTCGAACATGCCGACCGGTCCGTTCCACAAGACCGTTTTCGCGCGATCGATGACGTCGCGGAAGGTGGCTACCGTCTTGGGCCCGACGTCGAAGATCTTGCCCTCGGGCGGCACCTCGGTGCGATCGACCGTGAAGGTCTTCACGCCGATCTTCGCCTCGCCCGCAATCACGCAATCCACGGGCAGCACCAGCTTCTCACCGGCGCGCTCCATCAGTTCGCGGGCGAGGTCGATGCGCTCGTCTTCAACCAGGGAACCGCCCACTTCCAGGCCCATCGCCTTGAAGAAAGTGTTGGCCATGGCTCCGCCGATCAGGATGCGATCGACCTTGGGCAGCAGGTTCTCGATGACATCGATCTTGCCGGAGATCTTGGCGCCGCCCAGGATGGCCACGAACGGCTTCTCGGGATGCGCCACCGCGCCGCCCAGAAAGCGCAGCTCCTTTTCCATCAGAAAGCCGGCCACGGCAGGCTTCTTCTCTCGTTTCATGACCTCGGCCACGCCGCATGTGGAAGCGTGTGCGCGGTGCGCCGAGCCGAACGCGTCATTCACGTAAACGTCGCCGAGCGCCGCCAGCGCCTCGCTCAGCTTGGCGTCGTTCGTTTCCTCGGTCGGCAGAAACCGCACGTTCTCCAGCAGCAGGACTTCACCCGGCTTGAGGGAATCGGCCGCCGCCTTCGCTTCCGGCCCGACGACGTCGGATACGAATCTTACCGGCGCGTCGATCAACGTCTCGAGGTGCTCGGCCACCGGCCGCAGCGAGTATTGATCGTTCCACTTGCCCTTGGGGCGCCCAAGGTGAGACGTCAGGATGATGCGCGCGCCGTGTTCGGCCAGGTATTCAATGGTGGGTATCGTTTCGCGTATCCGTTTATCGTCCGCAACCGCCCCATTCTCGAGGGGCACATTATAATCGACACGAACCAGCACACGTTTCCCGTGTAGCTGGGCGTCAGACAAATCCTTCAGACCGCTTTTGCTCATTGGTCAGATATTCGATGATCACGTTTAATAGGCTCCGCGGCTGCTCCCAGTTGGGAGAATGCCCGGCATCCGGTATGATACGCGCTGGCTGACAGCCGGCCAGTGCGCACGCCTGCGACACGTCTGCGAGTGGCAAGAATTCATCCTGTTCCCCCCACACGACTAGCAAACGATCGGCAATCCGCGACACCTCATCCGGGCTCAACACCTCCCGCTGCCCCGCTACACCTGCGAAACGCATGAAAGCGCGCGCCATGAGTCGCACGTTACCGCGCAGTGCCGAGCGATAGAGATAATCGGTGAGCGCGGCCTCATGATCGGGCGGCAACGGCGCGCGCGTGAGAACCCGGCGCAGCAGCAGGCGCGTGCCGCGCCGCGAGGGGCGGACGGCGAGGTGGGCGAGTACCGGCAGCGTGGCGAGGCGGAGCAGCAGCGGAAGGCGCCGCGCGAGGCCAACGGAGTCGATCGCGATGATCCGACGCACCGTTATGAACTCGGGCAGGCGGAGCGCGACCAGGCCACCGAAGCTGGTACCGACAACGTCGACGTTGCGCATGCCGAGCGACGCCAGCCAGGAACCGATCACCTGGGCGACCTGGCGGCCGAGTGCTGCGCCCGGCTCGATCGCGTCGGAGAAGCCAAACCCTGGGAGGTCGGGCGCCAGCACGCGCCAGTGCTGCGCCAGCGGCCGGATCAACCGGTACCAGTTCGCGCCGCCACCGCTCGCGCCGTGGATCAGCAGGAGCGGCGGACCGCTGCCTGCCTCGAGGTAGTGGAGCCTGCGCCCAGCTACGACCGAGTAGCGGCTGGCGACGTCGGCCTGCTCCAGGGCCAACAACGCTCGCATCGCGCGCTCGAGCTCCCGATCGACATCCGGGTGCCTGAAAAGCCGAACGGCCACGGTGCTAAGCACCGCGGCCGCCAAGCACTGCCGCGATCATCGTTCTCGTCTCGCGTCAGTTGGTATGCTGCCTCATCCGCGCGCCGGTGCCTCCGCAACCTGAACGGAGAAGCGAACCGAATCCCGACCTCGCGGTGAGACCTCCAAAGGAGTCTCGCAATAGCTGCAATCCACCAGGTGCAGCGGAGTGTTGACCTCTATCTCTGCCGCGTCCCGGTGGCCGCAAACAGGACACCGATACGTCCCGTACTGCAGTTCCGTCTGCAACGTCATGTCATACCTCCGAGGCGCGTA